>JAZGDH010000158.1:0-8962 GCA_036477555.1 Acidobacteriota bacterium | reverse complement strand
GAATGGTGATCACGCCGATCCCGATCGACACCGCCCGTAGCGGAAGGATCAATTCGAGCATCTCGCGCCCCGCCGGATCGCGCACGGCGATCGTGCGGAGGTTGAACACCGCCGGCATCGCGACCATCAGGTTGGACAGCAGATCTCCGTTCCGCATCGAGATCGCCGCGAGATAGTGAAACATGCTTTCGCGCTGCAGCCCCCGCTCCGTGACGGTCGGGAACCCGTCGCGCTGCATGATCTCGCGCGCCTCGAGCGCATTGATCGCTTCGTCGTTGTTGAGCCCCGGCGGGATGGCATCGATCCGGTACAGCCTCAGATACAGGCCGCCAAGCAGAATGAGGATGATCAGCCCCCATTCCCATGCCGGTGTGTGGCCGGCGCCACCCGATTCGTCACCGGACGTGGTCGCCGCGCCGGATCGTTCCTTCTCCCGCCTGGACATCAGATAGATGACGGCCGCCACGACGTAAAGGGCGACGCCGGGCACGATACCGAGCGCCACGCCGAACGCCTTGTTCGACAGGAGCGTCTGCGCGACGAGCGCCCGGACCACGGCGATCGTCGTTCCGAACCGGCCGGCGCGTCGTTCCATGCGGGGTTGCTCCGTCATGATTCGTTCAATCGATGTAGCCGAGGGATCTTAGTCGTTCGCGGATCGCGTCGTCCAGAACGATCTCCTGATCCGGCGGGGCCGGGCGATTGCGCCACAGGAAAAACCCGCGCTCACGCCCCGCGGCCTGCTGCGGACGCGCGTACGCGGCGTCATGATTCGGTTCGCCCAGCCCGAACGGCATCTCGAGCGGCTGGATACGTTGCCCTCCGAGAAATGTGCGCTCCCGCGCCGGCTCGCCGTCGATCGTCAGATAAAACGTCACGCCAGCATTGTCGGGAGCGGTCGTGAACGAGATTCCCCCCGACTCGGTCTGATCGATGTCGGCAAATCTAAGCGTGCGCCCCATCTGAATGTCGTACGACCCGCCGGCGCCCAGCAGAGGCACCACGCTCCGGAAGATTCCGTCAGTGGTCACCTGCCCCTGAAAGCGGGCCGGGCGGCCGTCTCCCGTCCAGCTCAGGTTCCAGCCATTCGACAGCAGATCGACTTCGCGAAACAGGGTCGCCAGCAGGGCGCGCCGGTCGTCCGGTCGACGGACCGCGAGATCGTCGCGCTCCTCCGGATCGGCTTCCAGATCGAACAACTCGCTCCGATCCCGGTCCATGAAACGAATCAGCTTCAGCCGATCGATGCGCACCGCCGTGCGGTAGGCATTGAGTCGGATCGTTCCGCTGACCAGCGGTCGATCCGCGGGCAGCGATCCGCCGCCACGAAGGGTCGGTCCGAGGGTGACCCCGCGCCGCTTCGGTCCGCGCTCCGCGATGCCGGCGAAATCGAGGATGGTCGGATGAAGATCGACGCCGCTCACGGGTATCGCGATCCGACGGCCGCCCTCTCCTCTCTCCGTCCCCCCCTGCGCCGTCGGCCCGGCAATGACGAGAGGAACATGGATCGATTCTTCGTAAAGCTGGCGCCCATGTCCCATCGACCCGTGATCCTTGAACTCCTCTCCATGGTCGGCGGTGACGATGATCCATGCGCGTTCATCGATCGCTTCGAGCAGGCGACCGATCATCTCGTCGACAAAGCGGATCTCTCCGTCGTACCGGGTCTCGAGAAACTCCCTGTAGCCTTTGGGGAGCGCAACGGCGGGATCCTGGAACCGCGAGATCGAATCGTAGCTCGCGTCGAGCGCCCCGTCATAATCATTCGGGAAGAGATCGCGGTAGCGTGACGGGGGATCGTAAGGCCAATGCGGATCGAAGTAATGGACAAACAGGAAGAGCGGCGCTCGAGACCGTTTCCCGAGATGGGCGAGCGCGGCGTCCGTCACGGTGTCGGCGGTCGGTTCCATGCCGGCCTCCGGCCGGTAGCCGGGCCGGCTGATACCAAAGTCCTCGAAAGTATCGAATCCCCTGGCGAAGCCGAACGGACGGGAGACATAGACGTGGGACACGAAAGCGGCGGTTTCATACCCCGCAGCGCTCAACTGCTCCGCGAGAGTCGACACCTCCGCGCCGAGCTTCAACCCATCATTCTCGACCCGATGATCCGCCGGGTACAACCCGGTGTGGATCGACATGACCGAAGGCAAGGTCCAGGGAGCGGTCGACCACGCGTTTTCGAACAAAACACCGCGCGAGGCCAGGGCGTCGAGATGCGGCGTCGTCACCCGATGATGCCCATAGGCACCGACGTGGTCGGCGCGCAGGGTGTCGACGACGATCAGAACGATATCGGGACGATCCCCGCGCACAGGACCACAGGAACCTGAGCCAAACAGCACCACGGTGAGCGCGGCGACCGCGCCCAGTGAGACCATCCATCGGGGCGCTTCGGAGGCCGCGTCCGCGCAGAGAGCCGGTCCGGCCACAACGCCCTCAGGCGCGTCCGGCGGCAGCCCGCTCGTGGACGACCCGGCCACCGACGAGGGTGACCACCGGCCAGCCGCGCAGGCGCCAGCCGTCAAAGGGTGAGTTGCGCGATTTGGAGCGGAATGTCGTGACATCGATCGCCGCTTCGAGATCGGGGTCGAGGATGGTGATGTCGGCGTCTGCGCCGACAGCGAGGGTGCCCTTCTGGAGGCCCAGAATGCGCGCCGGATTGATCGACAGCATGGTGACCAGGCGGTTGATGTCGATCACCCCGCCGGCGACCAGGCGATCCATCAGGAGAGGCACGGCCGTCTCCAGCCCGATGAGGCCGAAGGGAGCATCGTCGTACTCCACCAGCTTCTCGTCCGAGTGGTGCGGCGCATGGTCGGTGGCGATCGCGTCAATCGTCCCGTCCTTGAGCGCGTCCAGCAGCGCCTGCCGGTCGGCCTCGGATCGCAGGGGCGGATTGACTTTGGTGTGCGTGTCGTACGACGACTCCCGGACCGCTTCGTCGCAAAGCAGCAGATGATGCGGCGTCACTTCACAGGTCACGCCCAGACCCTCGTCCTTTGCGCGACGTACGTGCTCGATCCCGCCGGCCGTGCTGATGTGCGCCACGTGCAGTCGGCCCCCCGTGAGACGCGCGAGCTCGAGGTCCCGCGCGATCGGGATCTCTTCCGCCGCCGCCGGCATGCCGCGCAGCCCGAGGAACGTCGAGATCCCGCCCTCATTCATCACACCGGAGGCCGCCAGGCTGCGGTCCTCGCAGTGATCAATCACCGGGATGCCGAAGAGCTTGGTGTACTCGAGCGCCTTCCTCATCAGGTAGCTCGAGGAGATCGGATGACCGTCATCGGAGACCGCCACGATGCCGGATCGGACCATGTCCCCGATCTCCGCCAACTCCTCGCCGCGTCCCCCTTTGCTGACGCACCCGATCGGGAAAACGTTGACCACTCCCTTGCGGCGCGCCTCGGTCACGATGTACTCGGTGACCGACAGGCTGTCGTTCCAGGGATCGGTGTTCGGCATACAGGCGACCGAGGTGAACCCACCGGCGGCGGCGGCACGCGTCCCCGATTCGATAGTCTCCTTGTGCTCATGCCCGGGTTCGCGAAGGTGGACGTGCATGTCGATGAAACCCGGACAGACCAGCGCACCATCGACATCGAGAACACGCGCCCCCGGCGCCTGCGATGCACCACGGCCGGTCGTCGGCTTCCTCCGCTCCGCGATCCGCCCATCCGCGATCACGAGATCGAGGGGACCATCGGTCCCGGTCGCCGGATCGACCACCCGGCCTCCCTTAAGGAGCAATGTCTCCAAGCGTTCCTCCCGCCAGCAGATAAAGCACCGCCATCCTGACCGCCACGCCGTTGGTCACCTGCTCCAGAATGACGGAATAGGGGCCGTCGGCGACGGCACTGTCGATCTCCACGCCGCGATTCATCGGTCCGGGGTGCATGATGATCGCATCCGGCTTCGCACGTCGCGCCCGTTCTTCGCTCAGCCCGAACAGGTTGTAGTACTCCCGTGTCGACGGGAATGCGCCGGTATGCTGGCGCTCTCGCTGAATCCGGAGCATCATCACGACGTCCGCACCCTCGAGCGCCTCGTCAATGCGGTACGAGACCTGGACCCCGAGATCGGCAAGCCCGGGCGGAATCAGGGTCGGCGGACCGCAGGCCACCACGTCAGCGCCCATCGTGCGCAACAGGAACAGATTGCTGCGCAGAACGCGGCTGTGGGTGAGGTCACCGATGATCGCGACCCTCAGACCTTCGATTCGGCCCTTGTGCTCGCGGATGGTGAATGCATCCAGGAGCGCCTGGGTGGGGTGCTCGTGAGTGCCGTCGCCGGCGTTGATGATGTTCGACCGGCAGTGACGCGCCAGGAAATGGGGCGACCCCGCGGCGTAATGCCGGATGACGATCATGTCGGGCGCCATCGCCTCCAGGCTGCGCGCCGTGTCGAGCAGGCTCTCCCCCTTACTCACGCTGGATGTGGACGGGGAAAAATTGAGCGTGTCGGCCGAAAGACGCTTCTCGGCGATCTCGAACGAGGAACGGGTCCGCGTCGATGGCTCCATGAAGAAGTTCACCACCGTCCGTCCCCGCAGCGTCGGGACCTTCTTGATCGAGCGAGTCGACACCTCGGCAAACGCACGGGCCGTGTCGAGAATCAACTGGATCTCATCAGACGAAAGCCCCTGGATTCCCAGCAGGTGCCTCCCGCCGAGCACCGACGGCGGCGCAGTGGAGTGACGCACGGCTCTCGCGTCGGCCGCCGATCCGGTGATCTCCGTGGCGGGGCGGGCCATGGTCTCGCGCCGCGCCGCGGTGCGGGGTCCCCGTCGCGCGCGGGTCGCGCTCTCGCGCATGCCGTCATGTCCTTCGAGCATGGCTCACCGTCCCTCCCGGGCGATCGACCCGGGGCCGTTTTCCTGCGTGCGCGTCTTCGGGGGCGCACGGATGATCCGGACTTCGTCCCGTCCATCCTCCTCCTCGAGCAGAACCTCGATCGTCTCGTCAAAATGCGTAGGGACGTTCTTCCCCACATAGTCGGCCCGGATCGGCAACTCGCGATGACCCCGATCGACGAGAACGGCCAGTTGAATCGTCCCCGGCCGGCCGAAGTCCATCAGCCCATCGAGCGCGGCCCTGATGGTGCGTCCCGTGAACAGAACATCATCCACGAGGATCACGTTACGTCCATCGATCGGGAAATGGATCTTCGTTTCCTTGAGGACGGCGTGCGGACCGATGGTCGTGAGATCGTCCCGGTAGAGGGTGATGTCGAGGGTACCGATCGGAATTTCCTTGCCCTCGATCTTCAGGATGTTCGACTGCAGGCGGCTGGCGAGCGGGACGCCGCGGGTCCGGATCCCCACGATCGCCAGGCCGTCGGTCCCGTGGTGGCGTTCGAGAATTTCGTGCGCGACGCGAGTCATCGCGCGATTGACCTTGTCCGAATCCATGACGATGACCGGCTTACTCTCGGGCACGGGATGCTCCCCTCCCGGCGCCATCTCCGGGCAAAAAAAGACCCGCGTTGCCGCGGGCAGCCATGTATCCGGGATGTCGAGCCGACGCAATCACCGCCGCAACCTTTCCGGCCTCTCTGGACCAGATTAAAAGCGCTTGATGCAGGTTCAGTTAAGGATAGCTGACGGGCATCCGTCTGTCAACCGACCGGTCGCCTGCCGGCGCCTCATACGCGGGCCGACACCCCCCCTCATGCCTTCACCCATGATGGCCAGATCACGAAGAACATTCGTCTCATTGCCTGCATCTGCTGCGTTGGCGCGCCGTGAGCGGTTGGACAGGAGGTGCGACATGGGCACGGTCCCCATCGCGGCGCGGCGATTTCGAGCCGCGCCCTGCGCATCGGATGACTCCCTTCGATCCTTCGCGAGCGACCATGAGCGGCGTTGCGATGGGGACCGTGCCCGAACCGGGGACGGCTCGAGCCGATCCCCACGGCTGGCGGAGACATCATCGCTTCGGTTCATAGGTGCCGATCACGGTCACCGGATGGCGGGCGATGTACCGGGGTGTGAACGCTTCGGTCAGGAGCCGTCCATCCATATCGCTGGCGATCGGCAACTCGAGCGCGTACAGCGCCGTCGGGGCAATGTCGATGATCGACCCCTTGCCGAATGTCTCCCCCGCTTTCAGATTAGGGCCGCGCGCGAACAGGAACCCGTACGGTCCGCGCTCGTGAATCCCGGAAGGTAATTCTCCGCCGGTCAGAAGCGAGAAAATCCGCCGGCCGAGCGGTTCGGGATCAATGCCGTGCGACGACGTGACGAACAGGAACCCCTCGCCCCCACAGGCGCTCGCCGCCCGCCCCACGATGCCATCCATTCTGCGGTAATAGCGCTGCAGGACGTCTCCATAGGACTCCACCTCCGCTGCTGTGACGTCGCCGAATAGTTCCGGCCGCGCGTGCCTCAAGAAAGTATGAGCCATCGCGTCGAGCCCCGGAAAGGAGATTGCCGTCACGCCGGCGGGGCACTCGGCAATCAGTCTCTCGAACGAATCGGTCACCTCGGCGTCGGCCTCCAGCCCCCGCATGATGACAGCGAGCCGGGACTGCGCGTCGGGATCCGCCGCCCTGGCGGCATCGGGATCGAGAATCTCCCGCAGGGTCCCCCCTCTGACGCCCGCCCCTCCCAACCCGGAGGATCGGGTGACGGCCGCGGGGTCGTCCAGGTCGACGAGCCATCCCGCCTCCCTCCCGCCGCCACCCAGCCGCGACACGATTTCCCACAGCGCCAGAGCGGTGCGATCCTCGATGGTGCGCGATCGAGTCTCGAAAAGGGGGCCAAGCAGCCAGTCGAAGCCGAGACGCATTGGAACCACCTCGATCGACGGGCCCCACCCGAGCAGGCGGCGGCCGCGCGCCCCACGCACTCCGTGGCTATACGGAAGCCTGCCGGTCAGCAGCGTGGCCCGG
The DNA here is from genome assembly GCA_036477555.1 of Acidobacteriota bacterium. Classification (GTDB taxonomy): domain Bacteria; phylum Acidobacteriota; class Polarisedimenticolia; order Gp22-AA2; family Gp22-AA2; genus JAPUIN01. The sequence goes on along the minus strand of JAZGDH010000158.1, from coordinate 2,074 downwards.
GTGACGGGCGCAGCGCAGGGCCGGACCGAGCGCAATCTTCCATAGGTACCCTCTTCCCGCAGACGCGAAAAGGACGGCAGTTTCCCCTCCGCCTCAAGCGCCAGAATGGTGCCAAGATCGGCGCCGTCGAAGTTGAGCAGAAGAAGGTGGCGCGTCGGCGCTCCTCCACGCGGCCCTTGCGGGACCACCATGAAGGGTGGGTCCGGCTCTCCTCTCGACATCGTCGCGGGCGCGATCAGCGCGATAAGAGCGATCACCATGGCCGTCAGGATGGAAATCGTTCGCCGGCCCAGTCTGGGAATGACCAGCACGATCACCGTGATCAACCAGGCGAAGCTCAAGGACCAGCAGGTCAGCTCCAGGTGATCGCGCGCTCCGGGTGCGATCGCGCCACGACTCCGTGACAGGGTCGTCCAGGCTGAGATCAGGATGACCGTCATGTTGGCGGCGTGAAAGATCAGGATGTAGCGCGGATTGATCCAGGCGAGGTGCAGCCTCCGGCTGGCAAAAAAACGGAGGGCGCCGTAGAGAGCTGGCCAGAGAAAGGCGGCGGTCATCGTATAGACCGCGGTCACGACCAGCAGAATCGGAAGACCCGCGCCCGCCCCTCCTCCGGGATTCAGGAGCGTCACGAGGAGGGCGACCACCAGGCCTCCGTACAGGCCGGCCAGAGCCGACTGCACGACGAGCTTCGCGGGAACCATGACTGGTGGATCGTAGCATGAGGAAGCGTGACTCCCGCTCGTTGTGGACGCCCCATGCATGTGATACAGTCGCGACCCGCATGCAGCTTGACGTCCCCTCACGCATCGTCCGCCACCAGAAGCTGAACGCCGATCATTTTGTGCTCACGCTCGACTGCCCCGGCGTCGCCCGGCACGCGCACGCCGGACAGTTCATCATGCTGCAGGTGCGGGACGGCTCGCAGCCGCTCCTGCGGCGGCCGATGAGTATCTGCCGTGTGGTTCCCGGTCAGCCCGGGCGCATCGAGATCCTGTACAAGGTCGTCGGTGAGGGGACCGCCTACCTCGCCCGTCAGCAGGTCGGGATGTCACTGCGCGTCCTCGGGCCGCTCGGTCGGGGCTTCCGTCTACCCCGTCGTGCCAGGCGTGCCCGCTGCCGACCGGTCCTCGTGTCGGGCGGCGTCGGAATCGCGATCTTTCCGTTTCTCGCCGATGCTCTGGCCCGATCCGGCCTCAGGCCGCGCCTTCTTTTCGGGGCGAGGTCGCGGCGGGATCTCGTGGGTCTGTCGTACTTCCGCGCCCGACGGATTCCGATCGCGCTCGCCACGGAGGACGGCAGCCTCGGGCACAAGGGATATGTGACGCGGCTCCTCGACCCGATCCTCGCAGAAGACAACGGCGGCCTGCCGCTCGAGTTGTACGTCTGCGGGCCGACGCCGATGATGCGTGCGGTGGCGGAGATGGCTCGCGGGGCCGGCGTTGCCTGTCAGCTCGCGCTCGAGGCCCACATGCCGTGCGGGATCGGGGTCTGCCTGGGGTGTGTCGTCCGCCCCGGCGTGGGACATGAAGAGAGTCCGTATCGGCGGGTCTGCACGGAGGGACCGGTCTTCGAAGCTTCCGAGGTGATCCTGTGACGGCCGTGCGCCGGAAGGCGATCGATCTGTCGGTCAAGGTCGGACCCCTGCACCTCAAGAACCCGATCCTGACGGCGAGCGGCACTTTCGGCTACGGGCTCGAGTTTCTTCCGTTCCTGAAACTTTCCGATCTCGGAGGATTCGTGACCAAGGGGCTGTCGCTGCGCCCGCGGCGCGGAAATGCGCCGGCACGCACCTGTGAGACCCCCTCGGGAATGCTGAACGCGATCGGCCTCGCGAATATCGGTGTCGAGGCGTTTTTGAACGACAAGCTGCCGGAACTGCGCCGGCACGACACCGCGGTCATCGCCAACGTCTTTGGTGAAACGCTGGAGGAATATGTGGCGGTCTCCCGTCGTCTCAATGGCGCGGCGGGTCTTGCTGCGATCGAGCTGAACCTGTCCTGCCCCAACACGGCGAAGGGTGGTATCGCCTTCGGCGTCTCCCCTCCCGTCATCGCCGAGGTCGTGGGTGCGG
>JAZGDH010000157.1:0-2072 GCA_036477555.1 Acidobacteriota bacterium | reverse complement strand
TGCAGCATCGACAGCAGGCAGGCGCCGCGCCGCACCTTCCTGAACTCATCGAGGCCGGGGGAGCGCAGCACCATGACGAGATCCTGTGCGAAGGCCTCGTCGCGCGAGCACATCCGCACCATTTCGTTGCCACGCCTGAAGGCGTCGAGCAACAGCCCCGACCGCGACCCGTACCCCTCCTCGATGAACACCCTGAGGCCGACCTTCGTGAGGTGCTGGATGAACTCCGGCAGGAAGACGCGCTTCTCGCCCTGCTCCTTCAGCATGCGCGGGAAGCCGATCGTCTCGGGGCGGCTCATGCGTTCGCCCCGTTCCAGCGCGACAACTGGGCGCGTGCGATCGCGCGCTCGAAATAGTCGCCCTGCGGCGAGATGTGCTCCACGCCGCCGTGCTCGGCCAGCACGCGGACGATCGGCTGCAATTGCGACCCGTACACCTCCATGCACTCCTTCGGGTAGACCCCCGGCCACGAGTAGCACGACACGACGTGGCGGCGGTTCTCCTTCTTGACCGACGCCGGTAGCGTTGCGTACGCCGGATCATCGGGAGGGAAGACGTACTGATCGAGATTCCCCTGGGGTATCCCTTCGATCCCCCGCACGGTCGGAGGGTCACTCTCGTAGTCGTACGGGTCGACCGACAGATCCAGGATCACGGCATGCTGCGGAAGATGAGCGACCCAGTCGTTCGGGATGACGTGGCGGCTCGGATCCGGGCGCTGGGTGGCGTCGATCAGGATGTCGGTGCGGGCGAGGATCCCGCTCATGATCTCCTCGCGCGAGGTGATGTCACGGTCAATCGCCGTCACCAGGGCGCCGGCGACGCCGGCCGCGATGAGCCGGCCACGCAGTGCATCGTCGCCGTAGTGCACCGCCGCCTGCACCACATGCATACCGACCGCGCCTGCCCCGAGCAGCGTCACCTGGATCGGTGGCCGCTCGCGGCTCTCGAACCGGCCGCCCGGATAGGTATCGCGCAGGACACGGAACGCGGCCTGCGTGCCGGTCCAGGCGACAGATTTCAGGTTTTCGATCAGGCGGCGGCCTGAGTCGTCACGGATCGAGTCGAGCGAGATCGCATTGAGCCCCAGCGATCGCAGCAGCTCCACCCGTTTCGGCCGCGTCGAGAAGTGCAGCATCGACAGCAGGCAGGCGCCGCGCCGCATCAGGCGCAGCTCGTCATCGGAGGGGCAGCGCTCCACCAGGACGTAATCCTGTCCGTATGCTTCCTGGTGCGGGACGAAGCGCACCTCGGGGGCGGCCTCGAGATAGTCGCCGTCGGCGAACCCCATGCCGGAGCCGTAACCCTCCTCCAGCACGATCCCGATCCTGCGCTGCGCCATGACCGACACGAAGTGCGGCAGGAAGTCGCGCACCTCGCGCGCCTCCTTGTGCAGGCGCGGCAGACCCATTCTGATGCTCGGCTCGGTCATGGCGAAATCGCACCCGTTGCTGTCCGGGACGTGGAATCGCGGCACCGCAGCGGGTTTCCTCCCGGGAGGGAGTAACTATAAGACGAATATGTGCCGATCGCCAAGTGCGCCCGCTGCTGCGCGGAAAGCGCCTGTCGTGAGCCGGCCGGTCCTCGTCGATTGCGGGGCATGCTCCGCCCGGGGCGCGTCAGGCGCCCAGCAGGAACGTGAATGTTCGCCCGGCTTCCGCGGGCCGTTCCGGGCATTCGGTCGTAGATTGTCGGCGTGGCAGCCGGCCGGTGCGCTGTGGAGGTGTGGCGATGCTCCGAACCAGCCGAGCGATCCTGACGACGACGATCCTTCTTTCAATTCCTTTCACCCTTCTCACGGCGCGGCCGGCGATCGCGGCCTCCCCAACGCCTGGCACCGGCGAACTCTTCGCTGTGCTCGACGGCGGCAAGCTCGAGCGGATGCCGCTGGAGCACACCGACGTGCGCGCCGAGATCACCGGACACATCGCGCGAGTCGAGGTGGCACAAACCTTCGCCAACCCGCTCGACGTGAAGATCGAGGCGGTCTACATCTTCCCCCTCCCGCAGGACGCGGCGATCGACCGGATGGAGATCCGACTCGACTACCGCACCGTCCGCGGCGTCATCAA
>JAZGDH010000156.1:0-5251 GCA_036477555.1 Acidobacteriota bacterium | reverse complement strand
GACGGTGAGGACCTCTTCCAGACGGAATGGTTTATTCAGGTAGGGAGCCCCCGTGCGCTGGAAGAAGTGCTGCACATCGGGGTTGGCCAGATCGCCGGTCGAAAAGACGAAACGTCGCGCCATCGCCGGCTTCTTGCGACAGAGCTGATCATAGAGCCCCCGTCCATCGAGGCCCGGCATCTTGAGATCACTCAGCACCAGGTCATAATCGCGTTCGGTAGCAAGCCGTAGCGCTTCATGGCCGTTGCACGCCCTGTCGACCCTGTGCCCGACTCCCTCGAGAAAATCACACAGGAGTTCCAGAAGAATCGCCTCATCATCGACGATGAGAAGATCGAGCGGCCGATCGGCGACGGGTTGAACCTGCGGTGGCATCTCGGGTTCGATCGCTCCCTGATCCTCCGCGACGAGCGGCAATTCGATATTGAACGTCGTGCCCTCGCCGAGCGTGCTGTCCGCTGAGATGGAGCCCTGGTGGTCCTCCATGATTGCGCGCGAGAGGCTCAGCCCGAGCCCGGTGCCCTTGCCAGCCGCCTTCGTCGTGTAAAACGAGTCGAAGATATGAGCGAGGCGCTTTTTCGCGATGCCCGGTCCGGTATCGACGATCCGCGCCCACACCGTACCGCCTCGCTGCCCGGTCTCCACGGTGAGGCGCCTCGCGCGCCCGACAATCTCCATCATCGCCTGGTGCGCGTTGTTGATGACGTTCAGAACCACCTGCTGCATCTGGTGATTATCCAGCATCGTCTCGGGCAGCGAGGCGTCGTACTGTCGGGCGACCTCGATGTCGTCGACCTGGAGCTGGTAGGAACGGAGCTCCAGAACGCTCTCGATCACCCGATTCATGCTGCAGCGGGTTTTCTCCGGCTCATGGCGTCTCGAGAACCCCAGCAGATTCTGGACGATCTTCTTGCAGCGGACCGCTTCGGAGAAGATCTTTTCGAGATTTTTCTTGTCTTTCGCGCCGACGTCACTGCTCTGCAGAAGCTGCGCGTAGCCGATGACTCCCGAGAGCGGATTGTTGAGTTCGTGGGCGACGCCCGATATCAACTGGCCGATGGCCGACATCTTCTCCGACTGCATCAGCTGTTCCTGCGCACCGCGCAACCCGGACTCGGCCTTCTTGACCGCCTGATCGAGACGCTTCTTCTCGAGGGCGTGCGCCATGTGGCTGGTGAACAGCTCGAGCGGCGAGAGCATTTCGCTTGTCGGCTCGCCGGGGTACTTCGGACCTCCGAGAAGCAGCATGCCGACGAGACGCTCGCCCGAGCCGTGCAGCGGGACGATCAGGACCGGGCCTGCTGCGTGATCCACGCCCGATCGGACGGGAAGCCCGAGGCGCTTCCCCTGCGGGTCGGGCGGAACGAGGTATGAGTTACCCCGTCGCGTCCCTTCCTGCAGCAGGAGATCCCGCTCGGCCGGCGCGAGCTTGCTCGTATGAAAGGCATCGATCTCCTGGTCGCTCAAGCCGGTGAAGAACCACTGATAGTCACGTCCGCCCTCATCGATGAGCGACAGAATCGCATGACCGTACCCGGAGTGCTCGCGGACCTCCTGAAGGAAGAGCCGGCAGGACTCGTTCTGATCGCCTGCGGCGTAAATGAGGTTCGATTGCCGGCTGAAGGAAGCAAGCTGCCGATAGGCTCCGCGGATGACGTCACCGGCCGGCTCCTCATCAACCGGAGGATCCGGATGGACGAACGCCGGCGATTTTCCCGCGGCGTTCGCCAGCGCCAGGGCGAGGATCCCGGAGACGCGCTCCAGTTGCCGGATTCCCCTCCCCTCGAGGCAGTGCGGCGAGGAGGCGCCGAGGATCAGCACCCCGAACGGCTCCCCGCCCCGTCTGAGTGGGAGGAAGGCGGCATCCCGTATCCCCTGACGGTAGAGGGCCTCTTCTTCGCTGTATCGAAACTCTCCACCGATCGTCGGCAGGTGCTCCGTCTTCCACCGCTTCATCACCTCGGCGCAGCACGAATCGACCAGCGCCAGACTCCAGTTTCGGGCGTCGGGCTGCTGGGAAAGTAAAGGGATGACAGTCAGGTTCTCACCATCCTCGGACGGCAAGGCCAGATCGATGCGATCGCAGGGAAGGAGATTGACGATTTCCCGGCAGATTTCGAGTATCTGCTCGCGAGGGGGGGCTGCCATTGTTCCTCGTCGTGGCGCGGCCCTTCGGCCGAATAAATCTGATTCGCTTCTAAACCAAACACCGCAAATATAGATATGGAGAAAACTACAGTCAAGATTACGAAAGTCATCATTGACTCTTTATGATATTTTACCAAAATTAATCGATATGTTACATATAAGCTTTTAAAATATTACATATACGTCATCTGATCCGGGAGGGATGGACGATGCATGGTTCACGCAGGCTCTGGAGTGGATGGATGGTGGCGGGGGCAATCGGTCTGGCTCTGCTCGTGTCCGGCGGAACGGTCTCCTCCGGCGAGCGGCCTTCCGGGGAGGAGGACCAGGGGGATCTCTACATCGCGACCGACAGGGTGATCGGCTTTGTCCCTCTCAAAGTCTTTGTCTACGGCAAAATCCGCAGCGGGACACCGGCTCGGATCGAGCTCTGCCGGTCCGAGGTGTTGTCGGCCCTGGCCGAGACGCGCCATCGCTCGGAGCAGAGGCGCGATACCTTCCGCTCCATCCGCAGTGAAACCGGCCGCGCCGCGACCACCTGCGCAGCAGCGCGCCTGGTCGAAACCCCGAACGGTTACGATCACGCCTATGAGATGCGATTCGACCGCCCCGGAACCTATCAGGTCCGTCTCATGATGACGGATCGGTCGGGGCGCAGGTCGATGTCGAATACGGTGCAGGTCCGCGCCTTCTAGGAGCCCCTCCGGGTCATCCTCTTCCTGAGCGGCCCCCCACCACCATCCCTTCAAACTCTATTTGGGAAGCGGCTTCTTGAGAGCCTCCTGCACCTCGCTGCGGTAGGACCTCTCGGAGGTGAGGGCGGCGATCACCGCGGGTCGAATTTCGATATCGGAGGTGATCTTCTTGATCAAATGATCGCGTTGCGTCTTGTCGGCGGTCAGCCGATCGATGGCCAGTGTCTTGATCGAGGTGTCTCCCAGGAGGGTGACCGCCAGTTCGACCTTGGTGTCTTCGGAACGGGTCAGCCGTTCCATGATGTCCTGCTTGGCGACCGGATCGGCAAGCAATCTGTTAATCAGCTCGTCCTTGGTATTCGGGTTCATCACCAGTTCGTCGATGCCGGTGCTACAGGCAAATGCTCCGGCGAGCAGCAGGGTCGCCACAACCAACGTGAGGGTTCTGCCAGCTGATCTCATGCTGATCTCTCCTTGGATCCGAGCGGTGGACCCGCGCGCGGCGCCGAGCGCCATCAGGGAAAACGGGTAACCGGGAACATCAGGCGGGCGGGGCGGGAGCCTCTCCCCCGCCCGGTGCCTCCGCGGACGGCGGTGCCGGAGCTTTGACCTTGGCTTTCGCCTCTCTGGCCAGGATGATCCGGCGTGCGCGCTGCGCCCGCTTCAGCCACTTCTTGAGCAGACGCTTGCGCACGGGATCCAGAGATGATCCTTTCGTCTCGATCGTCTTCTGAATCCGGTCAATCTTCGACTTCAGCCGGCCAGCGGTGGCCATGCGGTTCCTCCAGTTCAGAAACTGTCCGGAAGGAACGGCAGATTAGCACCCCGCTGCGCGACGAGTCAAGGACCGGACCGGCCGGGTGGTAGAATCCCCATGGGTGTCATATCGATGAATGACGCAGCGATGGGGAGCCGTGACGGACCCGGCCCGGTTCGGCCGCTGGCCGCGCGCCGGCCCGACCGCACTTTGCTCGAGCGTTACCTCTTCATTCCGATCGGGATTCTCTGGCTCGGCCTGCTCGTGCTGCTGGCCCTCCCGATCATGGTCCTCATGACGCTTCTTTATTTCCTGACGAGACCGTTCGTCGCCCTGCAGCGACCCCGACGCCGGGGCCCGGGGCGCGCCGCGGATCGGCAGGATCCCGCCGCTTGACCGATCTGCCTCCGCTCCGACGCGCCAGCGTCCCACCCTTCCCCGGATACCTGAGAGCGCTCGGTCCAGGAGTCGTCTGGCTCGCCCTGGCGCAGGGTAGCGGCGAGTTGATCTGGTGGCCGTACGTCGTTGCGCGTTACGGCCTCGCGTTCATCTTCCTGCTGATACCGGCCTGCCTGATCCAGTGGCCGGTGAACTACGCCATCGGCCGGTACACGGTGATGACCGGCGAGACGATCCTGCGCGGATTCCTGCGCATGCATGCCGGGTTCGGGATCCTGATCTGGATCCTGTTGACGATCTCTTTTCTGTGGGTCGGCGCATTCGCCGGTGCGGGAGGAACGGCGCTGGCCGCCATCGTCGACTGGCCGGCCGGGTGGTCGGAGAGGGGGCGCACGCTTCTGTGGGCCTACCTGTCGATGGCGTTACTGCTCGGTGCGTTTCTCCTCAGCCGTCGTTTTTATCGTTTCATCGAATGGCTCATGTGGGGTGTGGCGGGGGTCACGATTCTCGGGCTGCTGTTCGCCTGCACCCACCCGTCGGTGATCGCTGCTCTCCCCTCGTTTACGCGCGGCCTGGTGTTTCCCGATCTGCCACCTCCCCGCCCCTGGGATCCGGGCGACGCGACCCGCCTGCTGACCGCACTGACCTTCGCCGGACTCGGCGGTTTCTGGACGATGTTCTACTCGTACTGGCTGCGGGCGAAGGGGGCCGGCATGGCGGCGCACGTCGACGCGGCCGCCCCGGCCGACGATGTGGCACGTTCTGCAGCGCAGGATCAGGCGATGCTGCCGGAGGGTCCGTCCACGAGGCTTGCGAAGTGGCTTCGCTATCTGGTGGTCGATTCGGGCGTCGGCGTCTGCGGTAACTTAATGACGACACTCCTGACCTGCCTGCTCGCCTATGCGCTCCTGTACCCGAAGGGCCTCTACCCGGAGGGATACCATCTGGCGGTCGTGCAGAGCGAATTCTTCGCCGTCCGTTTCGGCGGACTCGGCCGCTTGATCTTTCTGGTGGTTGCGGCAGCCTTTCTCTGCGACACCTGGATCGTCACGATGGAGTCGGTCGCCCGCATCCACGCCGATCTGAGCCGCGCCGTTTTCCGGCGACTGCGGACCGTGCCGACACGGCGGCTCTACTACTTTTTTCTCGCCGCCGGATCCACGCTGACCGTCATCACGCTGCCGCTGGCGACGCCCGGTGCGCTGATTCTGCTGACCGCGGTCATCGGATTCATCGGAACGGTGATCTATAC
>JAZGDH010000155.1:0-5360 GCA_036477555.1 Acidobacteriota bacterium | reverse complement strand
CCTTCATCCCGATCGATTTGATCAGCAGCTCCGCCAGCTGCGCATTGGTGATGAGCGGAATGCCGAAATCGGCCGCCCGGCGCCTGATGATGTACCCGTCTGTCAGCTCACGCCGGTCGTACCCGGCCGGAATATTGATGATCAGATCGAGCCTGTCCGGCACGATATAATCCAGCAGTGAAGGCTGGCGACGTTCGTGGATCTTGTACAGCCGGATGTTGCCGATACCGTTCTCCTCGAGGAAACGCGAGGTGTGCCGGGTCGCGTAGAGGGTGAACCCCAGGTCGCGAAGCGCCCGCGCCTGCGGCAGAAACCGCGTCTTGGCCTTCAACGTCCCGATCGAAAGCAGGACATGCCGGCGCTCGGGCAGTCGGAATCCGGCGGCGATGATCGCCTTGAGAAACGCCTCCGGCAGGTCTTCGCCGAGGCACCCGACCTCACCCGTGGAGGCCATCTCCACACGCAGCGCCGGATCGGCTCCTTTGATCCGCGAGAAGGAAAACTGCGGAGCCTTCACACCAACATGATCGAGATCGAGGAGAGACTCCGGCACCGCCTCGACTTCGGCCCCCATCATCGCCCGGGTGGCCAGATCGACAAAATCGACACCGCTGACCTTGGAGATGAACGGGAACGAACGTGAGGCGCGCAGGTTGCACTCGATGACCATCACCTCGTTATCGATCGCGAGGAACTGGACGTTGAATGGTCCCGTGATGTTCAGCCCCCGGGCCAGCGCGGCCGTGATCTCGCGGATGCGCTTTACCGTTTCGAGGTAGATTTTCTGCGGCGGGAACACGACGGTGGCGTCACCCGAATGCACGCCCGCGTTCTCGACATGCTCGGTCACTGCGACCGCCAGCACCGCCCCCTGCGACGCGACGGCATCCGCCTCCAGCTCCTTGGCACCTTCGATGAATTTCGAGACCACCACGGGATGCGATCGCGAGACCTCCGCAGCCCCGCGCAGGGCCGAGTCCAACCCAACCGGATCGCTGGCGATCCGCATGGCCGCCCCGGAGAGGACATAGGAGGGTCGCACCAGCACCGGGAATCCGACCCGATGCGAGAATTTCCGCGCCTCGCGCCGTGACGTCACCTCCACCCAGGGTGGCTGTGGGATCCGCATCCGGTCGAGCAGAGTGGAGAATTTATGGCGATCCTCGGCACGATCGATGTCCCGCGGGTGCGTTCCGAAAACGGGCATTCCGGCGCGCGCACACGCCAGTGCGTGGTTGTTCGGGATCTGGCCGCCGAACGCGAGGAGGATTCCGAGCGGAGCCTCCTTTCGCCATATGTCCTGAATACGCTCGAAGGTGAGTTCCTCGAAATAAATCGTATGCCCCATGTCGTAATCGGTGGAGACCGTCTCGGGGTTGCAGTTGACGACGATTGGCTCATACCCCATGCGACGAACAGCCGCGGCCGCACTAACACAGCACCAGTCGAACTCCACTGAAGAACCGATCCGATAGGCGCCTGAACCGAGGATCATCACTCGTCTTCCGGCGGCAGGGGGCGCGATGTCATCCTCCTGCCCGTGGTAGGTCAGATAGAGGTAGTTGGTGCGTACCGGCCACTCGGCGGCCAGCGTGTCGATCTGCTTGACCACCGGTCGCAGCCCGGCCGAGGCGCGGCGACGTGCGATCTCCGCGGCGCCGCGCCGCGTCTCGAGACCGATCTGCTCATCGCTGAATCCGTGTTCCTTCGCCCGGCGGAGGAGCGCCGGATCGGGGCCCCGTCTCCGCGCTGCCCGGAGCGCGTCGCGCACCGCCACGATGCGCGCCATCTTGTCGAGAAACCACGGATCGATCCCGGTCTTCCGGTGAAGCGCCTCCACCGTCCGGCCCCGCGCGAGTGCCTCCGCCAGCGCGAAAACCCGACGGGGTGTGGGGCGCGATAGATCCTTGAGGGATTGACTGATGTTGAAATCATTGCCCACCAGGCCCCGAATCCCATCCCCCAGCATGCGGCATCCCTTCTGCAATGCCTCCTCGAAGGAGCGCCCGATCGACATCACCTCGCCGACCGATTTCATCTCGCTGCCGATGAAATGGGAGGCGCCCTGGAATTTTTCGAGATCCCACTTCGGCATCTTGACGACGAGGTAATCGAGCGCCGGCTCGAAGCATGCCGTCGTCGTCTCGTTCATGGAATTCTTCAGATCCGGAAGGATATGGCCGAGCGCCAGCTTGGCGGCGATACGCGCCAGCGGGTACCCGGTTGCCTTGCTTGCGAGCGCCGAGGATCGCGACAGGCGTGCATTGACCTCGATGATCCGGTAGTCGCCGGTCTTCGGGTGTATGGCGAACTGAATGTTGCATTCGCCGACGATTTGGAAGTGCCGGATGACCTGGAATGCGACGTCGCGCAGGAAGAAATATTCCTCGTCGGTCAGCGTCTGCGATGGCGCCACGACGATTGACTCTCCCGTGTGCACCCCCATCGCATCGACGTTTTCCATATTACAGACGGAGATGCAGTTGTCCGCCCGATCACGGACGACCTCGTACTCCAGCTCTTTCCAGCCGGTCAGATCCTCCTCGATCAACACTTGAGGCGAGGACGAGAGCGCCTCGACAAGAAGTCGACGCAAATCCGTCTCGCCCGCCGCGATCCCGGAACCCTTCCCACCAAGCGTGAACCCGGTGCGCGCCATGACTGGATAACCGATCGAACGCGCCAGCCTGAGCGCCGACGGGAGATCCCGGGCAGCACCGCTGCGAGGCACCTTGAGTCCGATCCTGCGGACCTCCCTCGCGAAGGTCGCACGGTTCTCGGTCTTCTCGACCGCACTGATCGGGCTGCCGAGGATCCTGACGCCGTAACGCTTCAGGACCCCCTTGCGATGCAATTGCAGACCGCAGTTCAGGGCGGTCTGGCCCCCGAACGAGATCAGGATCCCGTCGGGCCGCCCATTGGCGATGACTTTCGCCACGAAGCGGGGCTCGACCGGCAGGAGGAAAATCCGATCGGCCAGGCCGGGAGAGGTCTGAATGGTCGCGATGTTGGGGTTAATCAGCCAGACTTCAACCCCATCTTCCTTCAGGGCCTTGATCGCCTGCGATCCGGAGTAGTCGAACTCCCCGGCCTCGCCGATCTTCAGCGCCCCCGAGCCGAGCAGAATGACCCGCATCCGGCCATCCCGACCGTTGCCGGATCCGGCACCCTTTCGCCTCGTCGCCATCAGCGGATCGCCTCCAGGAACTGATCCAGGATCCACGCCGTGCCGCCCGGGCCAGGCGCCGCCTCGGGATGAAATTGCACCGACCGCCACAGCCCGCTGCGATGGCGGATGCCCTCATTGGAGCCGTCGTTGGCGTTGACGAACCATTCGGTCCAGCCGCGCTGCAGGCTGTGGCCGTCGACCGAGAAACCGTGGTTCTGGCTCGTCTGGTAGCACCTTCCGGTGCCGGTTTCCACACACGGCTGGTTGTGCGACCGGTGGCCGAACTTCATCTTGGAAGTGGATGCCCCCGCAGCCAGCGCAAGGATCTGATGTCCAAGGCAGATGCCGAGGATCGGGACGCGCCGCCGGATCAGAGCGCGGACCGTCTCCACCGTGGTGGCCGCCATACGCGGGTCTCCCGGACCGTTGCTGAGGATCACCCCGGCGCAATCACGCGCGACCTGTCCCACGTCGGAGTCCCACGGGATCACGGTCACGCGGGCGCCTCGTTCGAGGAGCATGCGCACCTGGTTGTTCTTTCGACCGCAGTCGATCATCGTGAGCGGCAGCCCCCGGCGGCCGTAGCGCAGAACCTGTCGGGTGGAAACCTCAGCGACGAGGTTGCGACGATTCGGGTCCAGGAACCGCGGCGCCACCTTGCCGTCGATCTCGATCCGCCCCAGCAGCGCTCCATGGATCCGTATCCGCTTGGTCAGGGCGCGCGTATCGACACCGGTCAGCGCCGGAATTTTCTGTTCCCTGAGCCAGTATCCCAGGCTCATATCGGCCGTGTGATGGGAGAAATTCTCGGAGTAACTGGAACAGATCAGACCGGCGGCCTGGATCCGCTCGGATTCCCGCGGTCTCGGGATCGGTTCACCCGCTGATTCGGAACGAGACGGTCGTGTCCGTTGGGCGCTCCACGCGGGGACACCGTAGTTGCCAATCGAGGGATAGGTGAAGGTGAGAATCTGGCCCCGATAGGAAGGATCGGTCAGTGCCTCCGGGTAGCCAACCATGCCGGTCGTGAAAACCGTCTCTCCGGCGGCGCTCTCCTCGGCTCCGAAGGAGACGCCCGGGAATATGGCCCCATCCTCGAGAACCAGTCGCCCGGGCGTGGCGGTGCGTGGTCTGCTCCTGATTCCGTGGGGCCGCATTGCTCTCTCAGGCTCCGTCTCGTCCGGCTTTCGAGCGGGGGGTCACATCCTCGGGATCCGAGTCTGCGGGGTTCATCGTGAAGATTAACACACATACCTTGCCGGACGAACGGTGCTAGAATGATCGCATGAAAAGGAAGTCCCCTCGAACCTCAGACAGGTACTCCCTGATCATCGGCCCGGTGGCCGCGATGCTCGGAGGGTTCCTCACCGCTCTGCAGGTCGCAACGCCCGCCTTCGCCGCCGACCCGGAGGCCATCATTCGGGATGTCATCTATGAGTCCGATGAGGTGAGAATCTACAGGACGGTCCGGCCCGATGGACAGAGTGCCATCGTTCTGACAAACCTCGACGCGGAGGGTCGGCGGATGGGAGGGGAGATTCCGGCGCCCGATCGACGGCCCACCCCGATCGAACGACGGACCGTGGAAAACCTGCCTTCCCCCCCCGCAGACCCGGCATACCCGACATACGATGACGCGCTTGCGGCCTCTTCCGACTCCGGAGAAGGTGGGGTTGCTCCCGCGCCTGATATCCAGGTGATCGTGAATCGTGGCGACGGCTCGCAGGATGCCATCCAGCAGGATGCCGTCCGGGTCACACCATCGGCCGGCGGGACGACGGTCATCATCAACATTGATGCCGTGGCTCCGCAACGGTCGGCTCCCCTTCCGGTCATGTTCGCGCCGATCGTTGCGTTCGGGGGCCTGCGCGGGCCGATCCGTTACCCGGAGCATCATCACTTTCTGGGGTACGGCCACAATAACTCGACACCGGGGCTCTTCGGCGGCCTGGGCCTCAACGCCAGCAACGGTTACGGCATCGGAAACCCAGCCTGCGGCAACGGCTTCGACTGCATGTTCGGCCCCCAGACCGAGCACCCCTAGGAGCCTGTCCGGTTCCCAACTCCGACCCCTCCCGCCGGCGACCCCGGACCAACCTGCGCCGAACCCGCTTCAGTGGATGTCCCCCAGTTCCTCGTATCCGGGAGATTCGATCTGGACCGTGGTGTGAACGATCCCGAATCGATCCCG
>JAZGDH010000154.1:0-5167 GCA_036477555.1 Acidobacteriota bacterium | reverse complement strand
GCGGTGTCGGTCTCGCGTCCCACCTGGGTCTCGTGCTCGGTGTCCCGACCATCGGGTGCGCCAAGAGCCGGCTGGTGGGCGAACACGGCGAGGTCGGGCCGCACCGGGGTGACCGTACACCCCTCCTGATCGATCGGCGCGTCGTGGGATCGGTGATCCGCTCCAGGACCGGCGTGCGTCCTCTGTACATCTCTCCCGGACACGGGATCGATCTGGAGCGCTCCGTCAAATATGTCCTCGCCTGCGGTCGAGGCTTCCGGCTGCCCGAGCCGGTCCGTCAGGCCGACATTTTTGTCGGCAGGCTCAAACGGCGGCACGGACGATCCTCTTCCGCCGCGCAGCAGCCGGCCCGGGGAGGGCGTCCGAGTGCCTCCCGTGTTAGAATTCGCCGGGGTACCGGACATGAACGGATCGCGCGGCGCGCGACCTGAGAAGCGCCGGCCAACCGGTCGCGTGCTTCTCGGAGCCACGTTCCTGGTGGTCTGGTGTTGGGCCCCTGGCCCCGGAATGTCCGATCCGCTCGGAAGTGCGTCAGACCGCCACGCTCCCGCCCGGGAGCGCATGGTCCGCGAGCAGATCGAGCGTCGTGGTGTACGCGATCCCGCCGTTCTCGATGCGATGGCCCGCGTCCCACGGCATCTGTTCATCCCGGAAGCCTCCAGGGAGAGTGCCTATGAAGACGGGCCGCTCCCGATTGGACAGGGACAGACGATTTCCCAGCCGTACATCGTCGCCTTCATGACCGCCGCCATCAACCCCGATCCATCGGCTCGGGTTCTCGAGGTCGGCACCGGGTCGGGGTATCAATCGGCCGTGCTGGCAACGATCGTCAAGGAGGTGTTCAGCATCGAGATCCTGGCGGACCTCGGCGAAAGCGCCCGCGATCGTCTCCGTGATCTCGGCTACGAGAACGTGACGGTGCGGATCGGCGACGGACACGCAGGCTGGCCGGAACGCGCCCCCTTCGACGCGATCCTCGTGACCGCGGCGCCTGATGAAGTGCCCCCACGGCTGCTCGAGCAGCTCGAGATCGGGGGCCGGCTGGTGATTCCGGTGGGTGATCGTGAGCAGCATCTGATCCGGATCACGAGAACGCGCGAAGGGTATGATCGGGAAACGCTTCTGCCGGTGCGTTTCGTGCCGATGACCGGCGGTGCGGAGAAGATCCACTGAAACCCCGCTCATCGGCAGACAATCGAGAAATCCCGTCTCAGGAGAGTGAATGGCCAAGTTGATCACACCGAGGAGCGAGGACTACTCGCGCTGGTATACCGACGTCGTCATTCAGTCTCAAATGGCGGACTATTCCCCGGTCAAGGGATGCATGGTCATCAGGCCGCTCGGGTATGCCCTCTGGGAGGGCGTGCAGCGTGACCTCGACGCCCGCTTCAAGGCGACGGGGCACCAGAACGCTTACTTCCCCCTCCTCATCCCCGAGTCGTTCCTGCGCAAGGAGGCCGAACACGTCGAAGGGTTCGCACCCGAATGCGCCGTCGTCACCCACGGCGGCGGAAAGAAGCTGGAGGAACCGCTCGTCATACGCCCCACCTCCGAGACGATCATTTACGCGATGTACGCCAAGTGGATCCGCTCCTACCGGGACCTGCCGATCCTGATCAACCAATGGGCCAACGTCGTCCGGTGGGAGATGCGCACGCGGCTCTTCCTGCGAACGACCGAGTTCCTCTGGCAGGAAGGACACACGGCGCATGCCACCGATGCCGAGGCCGAGGAGGAGACCCTGCGCATGCTCGAGGTGTACCGCGCGTTCGCCGAGGAGCGCATGGCGATCCCGGTTTACACCGGCCGCAAATCAGACAGTGAGAAATTCGCCGGCGCCGTGCGCACCTACTGCATCGAGGCGCTCATGCAGGATTGCAAGGCGCTGCAGGCCGGCACCTCGCATAATCTCGGCCAGAACTTCGCCAAGGCGTTTGACGTCAAGTTCCAGACCCGGGAGGGCGGATGGTCGTATGTCTGGTCAACCTCCTGGGGCGTCTCGACCCGCCTGATCGGAGCCCTCGTCATGGCACATGGTGACGACAACGGGCTTTGCATCCCTCCTCTACTGGCGCCGGTGCAGATCGTCATCGTTCCGATCTGGAAGAGCGATGAGGAAAAGAGTCGAATCGCCGAGGTGGCCTCCCGCGCGTGCGAAGATCTGAAGGGCTCGTTCCGCGTTCATGCGGACTTGAGGGACGAGATGTCACCGGGATGGAAGTTCAACGAGTGGGAACTGAAGGGGGTTCCCCTGCGCCTGGAGATCGGCCCCAGGGATCTCGCGAAGAACCAGTTCATGTCGGTGCGGCGGATCGATCGGGCGAAGATCCCGATCCCGGCCGCCGACCTGCGCGCCCGATGCGCTGAAATCCTCGAGGCGACGCAGCGCGACATGCTCGAGAACCGACGGACGTTTCTCCGGGACAACACCCACGAGGCCGGTGACTACGCGACATTCAAGAAAGAGATCGGGGAACGCGGAGGATTTTTCCGGGCTCACTGGTGCGGGTCGGCCGAGTGCGAGGAGCGGATCAAGAGCGAGACGAAAGCCACCATCCGCTGCATCCCGCTGAGGGACAACAGAGAGGAAGGTCAATGCCTCCGATGCGGCGGCCGATCGAGCGAATGGGTCTATTTCGCCCGCGCATACTGATCGCGATCGTGATCGCGAGCGCCGGGGTCGCGGCCGTCCCCGGACTCTGTGGCTCGACCCCCGGCGAAAACCCTGCCACGCCGACCGTCGAGGACCCGAGGCCGGGCGCCGTGGTCGTTCGGTTCGTCCAGCCGGCGCCGCCCGGGTTGATTCTCGGGGAAACCCGCGTCCTCATCGAAGCCGGGACCACCCCCGATGAGCGAATCATCCGGGTGGAGGTCTTCGCCGAGGGCCGCCTGCTGACCGTCCTCGAGCAGCCGCCCTACGCCTTCACCTGGAACGCCGGCACACGATTCCTGAAACGCGTGCTGAAGGCGGTCGCCACCGACTCGGCCGGTCGGAGCGGCGAGGCGATCTTGACCGCGCGCCCCCTGTATATCGGCCATTACGAGGAGGTGAGGCTCGTCAGCATTTATGCGACGGTGCGTGATCGCAAGGGACGGATCGTTCGCGATCTCAAACAGGATGACTTCGAAGTCCTGGAAGATGGAGTTCCTCAGACGCTCAGTCACTTCACGTCGGCGCAGGTACCCTTGACGGTCGCGTTGCTGGTCGACGCCAGCAACAGCATGAACCTGGGAGGGAAAATCGATCTCGCGCGCCGTGCCGCCGAGGAATTCGCGGAGGAGGCCGATCCCGAGGATCGCCTCATGGTTCTGTCTTTCAACGACACTCTGCGCGGAACCACACGCCCGGCTTCAAACCGGGCGGAGTTGAAGAAGGCGATTCAGGAGATCCGCGCCGAAGGGGGGACGGCCCTGTACGACGCGGTTTACCGTACGGCCGACGCCCTGAAAGAGATCGAGGGCCGGCGTGCCATCGTGCTGCTCTCGGACGGCCGCGATCAGGCTCTCGAGGACAACGAGCCGGGGAGCCTGCATCTCTTCGAGGAGGCGCTCGAGAAGGCCCATCGATCGGAAGTCGCAATCTACGCCATCGGCCTGGGGCACCGGCTGGATCGCGAGATGGATCTTCGCCGCGTCCGCAGCCTGGAGGAGATCCTCAGCACGTTCTCGGTGCAGACAGGCGGGCGACCCTATTTCCCCGACCGCGCTCGACAGCTCTCCCGCGTCTACCGGCAGATCGCCGAGGATCTGAAGACTCAGTTTACCCTCGCCTACTCCCCCACCAACGGATCCCGTGACGGCCGCTGGCGATCGATCACCGTCCGGATGAAAAAGGAGGGGATGCGGGTGGACGCACGCTCAGGTTATTACGCCCCGACCGCCACTCTGCCTTGAGAGAGACACGATCGCGAGGGTGGAGTTCAGTTGAAGACCCAGAAACGCCGCAGGAAGGTCATCCGCCGATGGGTTTTTCGTTCACTCGGGGTGAGCAATTCGGGAGCCAGGCGGTACTTCCACTTGAAAATCGCGGCGGTGTCAATGTGACGGAAGAACCGGAAGAAGATGCGGGTGACTCTGGTCCCGGGGCGGAAGCAGAGCGAGGCGTTGAAATCGATGACGTTGGGTCGCCCATCCGATGTGATGAGAATATTGTCTCGCTTCCTCAGATCCATGTGAGCGACGCCGAGCCGATGCATCAACTCGACGAGGCGGGTCAATCGATCGAACATCGCCGACCGTTGCCCGGGGTGCCTCGCGCACCAGCGGGTGATTCTTTCTCCCTCCATCCGTTCCATCAGCAGGCCGTGTGCACCGACGCGTCGATGATACTCCGGAATCCCCGGCAGCCCGCGCAGTTGACGCAACGCCCGGATCTCACGTCCGACCTGGTAGCGTCCCAGCAGCCTGGTCAGCCAGGACTTGGCACTGAAATCCTTGAGGATTCGCCCGCCATCTCCATCCGGATCCTTTCGGATGTCGGCTTTGCCGCGGCCGCCCCGGTGGATGATGAGGGCCGGGCCGGCTGTTTCCGCGTGAAGCTCGATGGTGTCCGACACCCGGTTCTCCGTATGAAATTCCGATCAATGACGGATTCCAAGTATTCTACCACACGGATCCCGAACGACCCGGGCTCCCGCCGGCACCGCCGTGGATGATATCCCACGCAGCAGACTGAGTGAACTCCCCAGGATCCGCCTCCATGCGGGCCGGAACGCGACCAAGGCGATCGTCGATCGGATTGAGATCGACGGACGGTCGCTCGTCCTGAAGGATTTTGCGGAGCGTCCCTGGCCGGTCCGCACGTTCCTCGGTCCATGGCAACTCGATCGCGAGGCTCGCGCCTACCACCGTCTGAGCGGCGTGCCGGGTGTCCCGCGCCTCATCGGACGCGTCGATCGACAGGCGCTGCTGATGGAGTATCTCGTCGGTCGCGATCTCGGCCATCTCCTGCCCGGTGATCTTGATGCGGAGTTCTTCGAACGGCTGGAGAGTCTGCTCGATTCGATTCACGAGCGGGGTGTCGCGCACGGCGATCTGAATCGCAGCGACGTCATCGCCGGAGAAGATGGCATGCCGCACGTCCTTGACTTCTCCACCGCGGTCCTCTCCGGCCGCACGGACCGATCTCACCGCTCACTCCTGTTCGTCCAGGCGTGCCGGATCGATC
>JAZGDH010000153.1:0-4603 GCA_036477555.1 Acidobacteriota bacterium | reverse complement strand
AACTCCGGCCACCAGTGGCCCATCTCCCCGTCCGCTTCATCAGGCGTGGTGAGGATTTCGACCTTTCCACCGTCCGCGGAAACCCGCTTGAGGCCCGAGTTCCAGGTCGAGAACAGGATCGAATTGTCCGGTCCCCAGGTCGCCCCAGGAGAACTCTGGGAAGCATCGCACACTACCAGAGGCTGTCCTCCACGGAGGGGGATTTTCTTGATCTTCCCCCCCGCAAAAAAACCGACCCAGCGTCCATCCGGCGAGAGGAACGGCAGGACTCCGCCCTCGGTCCCTGCGATCGGGCGCGACTCGAGTTCGCTCAGCGATCGTACGTAGATCTGATTGTCATTCCCCGAGTAACCGTTGTAGATAATTGTCGTACCATCGGGAGAGATGACCGGATTTCTTACCATCATCTTTCCGTGAACCAGGGGTAGATCGATCCCGAAGTGTACGGGTGTCGCCGAGTCGGTGACGACCGGTTCGTTCGGTGCCAGGGAAACGGTGAGTCCCACAGCGAATCCGGCGACCGCGGCGCCGAGCGCAACCCACCACGTGCGTGGCCGTGAAACCCCGGCCGCCCGCTCCTCCGGCGAGTGGCCGGTGTCAGAGGCCGACATCGACTCGTCGATCTCTATCCTGGCGTCGGCGATGTCATGGAGACGCTCGCGCTGGTCCTTCGCGAGGCAACGGCGGAGCAGCCGCCGGATCCCCGCCGTTACGGTTTGCGGCAGTCGATTCCAGTCGGGCTCGTCCTTGAGGATGGCCGAGATGGTGTCGGACGCCGTCTCCCCTGCAAACGCCTGCTTGCCGGTGAGCACCTCGTACAGGACACAACCGAACGACCAGATGTCGGTGCGCTTGTCCACAGGCTTGCCCCGCGCCTGCTCCGGAGACATGTAAGCGGCCGTGCCCAGGATCACTCCGTCACCGCTGCCCCGGAACGAAGCCGTCGGTGACTGGGACAGATCTTCCCCTCCGGATGTCGCGTCGGTCTCAAATGCCTTCGCAAGCCCGAAGTCGAGGACCTTCACCTTTCCGTCGGGCGTGACCTTGACGTTGGCGGGCTTGAGATCGCGGTGGATGATCCCGCGCTCGTGCGCCGCCTCCAGTGCCTCGGCAATCTGGCGGCAGAGCGTGAGTGCCTCATCGACCGGAATCGACCCCTGCGCGATCCGTTCGGCGAGCGTGTCACCCGGCACCAGCTCCAGCACCAGGAAGCGCACCCCGTTCGACTCCTCTAACCCATGGATGGCGGCGATGTTCGGATGATTGAGCGCCGCCAGCAACCGCGCTTCCTGGTCAAAGCGCGCCAGGCGTTCCGGATCCTTCGAGAAGGCATCCGGGAGCACCTTGATCGCCACCTCACGCCCGAGCTTCGAATCCTTCGCCCGATACACCTCCCCCATCCCACCCGCGCCGAGCGGTGAGAGGATCTCGTAGCTGCCGAGACGGGTTCCGGCGGAGAGGGACATCAGTTCAGTTATTCTCGAGCGTCAGGCGCCACAGCGACGAGCCGCCGTTGCTGCGGCAGTAGACGAGGAAGCGGCCATCCGGCGAGATCGCCGGCTCCTCGATGAACAGAACCGCCTCCGGAAAAGTCGTGACCGCCTCGGCGGATCCTCCACCGGCGGGCATGCGGTAGATGTTCCGGTGGCTCGGCTGAAAGTAGAGCCATCGGTCGTCCGGCGAGTAGAAGGTGTGTCTTATCCGCTCCTCCCCCGAGGTGAGCTGCTCCTCCTTCCCGCCGGCGGCGGGCATCCTCCAGACCTGAACGGCTCCACTCACATCCGACGTGAACGCGATCCATTCCCCGTTTCTCGACCAGGTGGCATATTCCTTGTTCGAGGCGGAATCCGTGAGCTGGTGAGTCTCCCGGGTATCCAGTTCCATGAGAAAGAGCTGGGTAAACTTTCCCGCGCGAGCGGAGTACAGGAGCGATTTTCCATCCGGAGAAAATGAGGTTCCCGCCCCAAAACCCCGCTGCAGAGGGATGAGCTCCTCGGCGTAGCTGCCGTCCACGGCGGCGATCCAGACGGAAGACTTGCTGTCCGGATAGTAGCGATCCACCACCAGATGCTTCCCGTCGGGAGACCACTGGGGAAGATTCGACCCCAGATCCTGTCCGGGAAGCTGCAGTCTCTCCTGGCGCCCGGTCTCGACATCGACGATCCAGGTCTCCATCGGTCCCAGGCGATCGCTTGCGAAGGCGACGCGCCGGCCATCGGGAGACACCGCCGGATAACGGTCGATCACCTGTCCGCTGTTGAGAATCCGTTCCGGCCCAGCCGGGGACCCTCCATCGGACGAGAGAGGCAGCAGCGTCAGGTTCAGTGAGCCCTCCAGCTCCGAGAGCGCGAGCTGCCGTCCATCCCGGGATAGCGCGAGATCCCGGAGCAGACCGGTCATGAGGCTGAACGGCCGAGGGAATCCCATGAGGGCCCCCGCCGCCTCGTCCACCTCGACCGAGAGAAGCCGTGTCCCACCGAGCCGCTCCCGCGAAAGATAGAGAAGTCGATTCCTCGAGCTGTCCCAGACATGACTGTGACTCGGAGCCGGCAGGAGCTCGCGCGGCTCCCCGCCTTCGGCCGGCACCAGCATGATCTCTCCTTCGACGCTCTCGAAGCTGATCCAGTCGCCGCCGGGAGCGTAGTTGAGCTTGACAATCTCCCATTTCGACTTGTCACCCGAGAGAACCACCGTTGGTGCTCCACCATCCGCCGGGATCTCCAGGATCGACCGACGGCTCTCAAGCCCGCTGACATAAGCGATTCGACGTCCATTCGGGTGCCAGGCGGGGAAATTGGCGTCCCGCGCCAGGCGACGTGCCCTGCCTCCCAGCGCCGGCGCAAGCCACAGGTCGCCTCCGAACGTCCTGAACTCCATGCCGAAGTTGGCGCCGATCTTGATCATCCCTGTGCGAGATGAACGCGTGGAAACGAAGGCGATCTGGTTGCCCTCGGGAGAGAAGGCGGGCTGGAAGTCCTGGCCCGGATTGTTGGTGATGTTCACTTCCTGACCGCCGTCGACACGGCGCACGTAGATCTCGAAATCACCGCTGCGGCTCGATGCGAAGGCGAGCAGGCCGCCGTCGGGCGACCAGGTCGGCCACTCGGAGAGACCCGGGTCATGGGTCAGCCTGGCTACCTGCGAAACGGCGAGATCCGTTTTCGCCTCCTGCGGACCGCCGGAAGCCAGGAACCATGTTACGAGCGCCGCCAGGAGCGCGCCTGCCAGCCCGACGCCCCCGATCCATCCGACAGAGGGTCGGCCGGTGCGCACCGCTATATCACCCACCGCTCGTGGAGAAACGTCCGCGCCTCCGCTGATCGTCTCGTCAAGCTCGATCCGCGCGTCTCCGATGTCGCGGAGCCGCCTAGAGGCGTCTTTCTGGAGGCACCGGCGTAGCAAGGTGTCGAGGTTCGGCGGCCTCCTGCCAGGAAGCGCGCTCCAGTTCGGCTCCCGTTCCAGAATCTTTGCAATGGTGTCAGACGCCGTCTCCCCTGCAAACGCCTGCTTGCCCGTCAGGCACTCGTACAGGACACAGCCGAAGGACCAGATGTCGGTGCGCTTGTCCACAGGCTTGCCCCGCGCCTGCTCGGGGGACATGTAAGCGGCGGTGCCCAGGATCACTCCGTCACCGCTGCCCCGGAACGAAGCCGTCGGTGACTGGGACAGATCTTCCCCTCTCGATGTCGGGTCGGTCTCGAACGCCTTCGCAAGCCCGAAGTCGAGGACCTTCACCTTGCCGTCGGGTGTGACCTTGACGTTGGCGGGCTTGAGATCGCGGTGGATGATCCCGCGCTCGTGCGCCGCCTCCAGTGCCTCGGCGATCTGGCGGCAGAGCGTGAGTGCCTCGTCGACAGGAACCGGCGCATGCCCGATCCGTTCGGCGAGCGTGTCACCCGGCACCAGCTCGAGCGCCAGATACCGAATGCCGTCCGCCTCCTCTAATCCATAGATCGCCGCGATGTTCGGATGGTTGAGCGCCGCCAGCAGCCGCGCTTCCTGATCGAACCGCGCCAGGCGTTCCGGATCCTTGGCGAAGGCGTCAGGCAGAACTTTGATCGCCACCTCGCGCCCGAGCTTCGCATCCTTCGCCCGATACACCTCCCCCATCCCACCCGCGCCGAGCGGTGAGAGGATCTCGTAGCTGCCGAGACGGGTTCCGGAGGAGAGAGGCATCAGTTCTTCCCTGTAGCGACGAGACGGTTCAGCTCTTCGAACCAGTTGAGCACGATGGTCAGCTTCTGGAATTCTCTCCCCGCCTGCTGCACCATCAGGAAACGCTGGCCGTCGGCTGTGACGTCATAGTTGGGAACGCCAAACTCGTCGAGAGCGAACGAGCCACTGAAAAGCTCACGTGGACGACCTGCTTTAAAACCGTTGGCAGTATTCACGTCGACCACTATCAGCGATTCCCCGCTACGGTAGAACAATTCGCCGCCGTTCTTTGCCCAGACCGGCTCGGTGCCACCATCGATTGAGATCTTGTAACGGCCGCCTCTTTCGTCGTACCGCCGCACATAGATCTCGTCCAGGCCGCCCTCGTTTGAAACGTAGGCGAACCAGTCTCCATCAGGAGACAGCATCGGTGCCCGTTCGTTGTATG
>JAZGDH010000152.1:0-7161 GCA_036477555.1 Acidobacteriota bacterium | reverse complement strand
CCGACCCTGAGGCCCACGAACGCCCCGAATGAATACCCGCCGATCAGCAACGGCCGACCCGGATAGCGCGAGGCCGTGTGATCCAAAACCAACCTGAGATCCTCCTGTTCGCCCCGGCCATGGTCATGACGGCCACCGCTTCCGCCGGCTCCGCGGAAATTGAATCGCAGCGTCGGAATCCCCCTGCGCACGATCGCTTCGGCCGCGGAATGCACGACCTTGTTATGCAGCGTCCCGCCAAACAGGGGGTGAGGATGGCAGATGATCGCGGCGCCTGCCGACGGCGGATCGTCCGTGGCGGCAGGCGCCGCGTGCTTCAGCATGCATTCGATGCGACCTGCCTGCCCGGAAAGAAAAAAAGTCTCGATGCGAGACACGAAATACTCCTGCGTGGAAACGGCCGGCATCTTATCATTGCAGCCGGCCCTCTTTCGGAAGCGAACGAGCTGATGTAACCTCCCCGCCGCGCCCTCGATCATTCAAGGTGGAGAAGCAATGCCGGTTTCACCCAATGAATTCCGCGGTGCACTCAGACGCTGGGCGAGCGGCGTGTCGATCGTGACGACGCGTGGCGGTCGCGGCGTTCAGGGGATCACGGTCGCGTCGTTCTGCTCGCTCTCCCTCGACCCGCCTCTGATCCTGATCTGCATCAACCGTGAGGCGCGCAGCCATCGCCTGATCGCCGAACAGCGCTGCTTCGGCGTCAATATCCTGCGGCAGGACCAGCAGCCGCTCTCCGACATCGCCGCGGGGCGCGCGCCGACGGGCGGCGGTTTCGAGCGTCTCGAAACGCGCACCGCCAGCACCGGGGCGCCGATCCTGCCGAACGTTCTCGCCTGGCTCGACTGCACCCTGGTGAGGCAGCATGAAGGTGGGGATCACACGATCTTCGTCGGAAGGGTGGTCGCTGCGGGGCACGGGGACGGTACCCCCCTGGTCTGGTTCTCGAGCGGCTACCGCGGCCTCCGCGAGGACGGCGTGCAGGGCGTCGCCGCGCTCAGGCGCCGACGCGCGACCGCGCGGAGGCCTCCGCGTCGTGCCGGAAAGGCGAAGGCCGCCCGCGGAACGAGAAAGCCCGTCGGCTCCCGCGGGAGCAGTTCCGCGAAGCAACGTCCCGCCGTCCGGAAGCGCGGGCGTACCCGCTGAATACGCGATCCGCCTGACTCTTACGATTCAGCTCAATTCAGTGTCCGGAGCCCGACTCGTTGAGGCTCCAGATACGGGCGTCCTTCGCCATGAAGGCGTCGGCCGCCGCAGGGCCCCAGGATCCGACCGGGTAGACGTGGGGCGCGGGGGCGCCTTCATACTCCTGCGCGGCGATCAGCGGATCGATCACCGCCCAGGCCTTCTCGATCTCGTCGTGCCGCATGAACAATGTCGCGTCCCCGGAAAGCGCGTCGAGGAGCAGTCGCTCGTACGCGTCGTGCGCCGGCTCCTTCCCCTCGCGACCGAAGTGGAACTCCAGCATCGATGAACGCACCCTCATGCCGCGTTCAGGAACCTTGGTTTCGAAATGGATGTGCACTCCCTCATCCGGCTGGATGCCGAGCGAGACGCGGTTCGATTCGAGCACGTGCATCGGCGGGAGGTCGAACATGTTGTGCGGCGGCGTGTGAAACTGAATGTCGATCGAGCTGACGCGGCGCGCCATTCCCTTGCCGGAACGCAGATAGAACGGCACGCCCTGCCAGCGCCAGTTGTCGACGAACAGCTTCACGGCGGCGAGAGTCGGTGTGCGAGAGTCCTTGCGCACACCACGCTGGTCTCGGTACCCCTCGTACTGGCCGCATACCAGGTGATCGGCGGCCTGTCGCGTGTCGATCCGGCGCACGGCATCGAGCAGCTGGACCTTCTCGCCCCGGACGGCATCGGCCTCGAAACGGGTCGGGGCCTCCATGGCGACGAGGCAGAGCAGCTGGAACAGATGGTTCTGGAACATGTCGCGGAGAACGCCCGCCCCGTCGTAGTACGAGCCGCGATTTCCCACCATGTTCGATTCGGCCACGGTGATCTGAACGTGATCGATGTAGTTCCTGTTCCACAGCGGTTCGAACATGAGATTCGCGAACCGGAAGACGAGGATGTTCTGGACAGTCTCCTTCCCCAGGTAGTGATCGATGCGGAACACCTGGGTTTCGTCGAACCCGGCCAGGATCTGCCGGTTCAGGTCGCGCGCCGATTCAAGATCGTGCCCGAACGGTTTCTCAATGACCACCCGTCGCCAGGACTGGTCCGGGTCGGGCTCGTGCGCGAACCCCGCGGCCCGAAGACCCTCGATCGCCCGCGGATAGAGCCAGGGAGCAAGAGCCAGGTAATAGAGCCGACCGCCATCGCCCGATTTATCGAGCACCTTCTTGACGTCCAGCAGGCTGTCGGACTGCGTCACGTCGCCGCGCACGAAATGAAGGCTGCGGGCGAACTCGCCCCAGCGCGTGGCGTCGAACTCGTCGCCGCGCTCGCGCACCGCGTCGGCGAGTGAGTCGCGGAACTGGTCGTCGTTCAGCGCCCCCCTGGCGGCGCCCACGATACGGGTGCCGGGATGCAATTCGCGCTTGCGGTGGAGCCGGAAGAGCGCCGGGATGAGCTTCCCCGATGTGAGGCTGCCCGTGGCGCCGAAAATCACGATGGTCGGTGCGGGACCTGGTGGGGTTCGATTCACTGACCACTCTTCTTAATCGCGTGACCTCCGAACTGGTTGCGAAGGGCGGCGAGGAGTCGGTCGGCGAACGACGAGGTCTGCCGGCTGCGGAAGCGGGCCATCAGCGATTGGGCGATGACCGGAACCGGCACGCTTCGTTCGATCCCTTCCTGAACGGTCCAGCGGCCCTCACCGGAGTCGGCCACCCACGCCTCGATCCCCTCGAGCCGGGGATTCTCCTGCAGCGCGTCCGCGGCCAGATCGAGCAGCCACGATCGCACAACGCTGCCGTGCTGCCAGATTCGTGAGATCTGGTGCAGGTCGAGGGAAAACTCATCCGCCGCGTGCATCAGGTTATACCCCTCGGCGTAGGCCTGCATCATGCCGTACTCGATGCCGTTATGGACCATTTTGACGAAGTGTCCCGCGCCGATCGGACCGACGCGGCCCCACCCGCGGTCGGGCCCGGGGGCGAGCGTGATGAATGCAGGCTTCAGACGGTCGACGACCGTCTCGTCACCGCCGATCATGAGGGAGTACCCCTCCTTCAAACCCCACACCCCTCCGCTGGTTCCCTGATCGATGTAGTGGATACCCTTCTTCTGCAGCATCGCGGCGCGCCGCAGGTCGTCCTTGTAATAGGTATTGCCGCCGTCCACGACCACGTCGTCCCGGGAGAGGATCTCCGACAGTGTGGAAACCGCGGCGTCCGTCGGCTTCCCGGAGGGAAGCATCAGCCAGATGGCGCGTGGCGGCTTCAGGCGCCTGACGAGATCTTCGACGGCGGACGCACCGACCATTCCATCCTTTACAAACGCCTGCACGGTGGTGGCGGTGCGCGCATAGCCGACGACGGTATGTCCGCCGCGGATCCACCTGCGCGCCATGTTACCGCCCATCTTTCCCAGACCGATCAGTCCCAGTTCCATCACCAGCCTCCTGTTTCGTCTCTCAACGTCCTTCCTTTTCGAGGGCCTGCGTCTTGCGCAGCCGGCGTGCGTGTCGTTCTTCGCCGGTGAAGCGGGCACCGAGAAACACTCGCACCAGCTCCTCGGCGACCGCAACCCCGATCACCCGGGCGCCCAGGCAGAGCACGTTGACGTCATCGTGCTCCACTCCCTGATGCGCGCTGTAGGCATCGTGGCAGAGTCCGGCGCGCACACCGCGGATCTTGTTGGCCGCGACCGACGCGCCGACCCCGCTGCCGCAGATCAGGATTCCACGCTCCGCCTTTCCTCCGGCGACGGCCCGCGCGAGCGCCGCGGCCGCGTCGGGGTAGTCGTCGTTCGCGTCGAACTTCTTTGCCCCGACATCCACGACCTCGTGGCCGTCACCCGAGATCTGGTGGGCCAGGATCTCCTTGAGTTCGAAACCGGCGTGGTCGCAACCGATGGCGATCTTCATGCCGCGCACCCCTCGAAGCTCGGCGATGCCCGGCCGGTGGTCCGGGCGTCTATGGGAAACCGATTTTTTAACCTATCACAGTTGCTGTCGATTCGGCCGCCCGTTCTCCGCTGTGCACACAATCGGGAATGCCGACCCCGCGCAGTCCGTTACCCGCCAGCGCCAGCCCGGGACGGCCGGCCAGAAGCGACTCGATCCGCTCCACGCGATCGGTGTGCCCGACTTCGTACTGCGCCATCGCTTTCGGCCAGACCGAGGTCATCGACAGTGTCGGTGAAGCGGTCAGGCCCACGCTGCGCTTCAGATCGTCGCGCACTGCGCGTTCGAGGTCATCGCGGGTGGTCTGCTCGGCCATCACGCCTCCGGTGAAGCAACGCAGCAGGATCGTTCCCTGCCGGGCGCGCCCCTCGAACTTGACGCTGGAGAACGAGCAGGCGATCAGGGACAGCCGCTCGGAGCGGGGAACGACGAAACCGAACCCGCGGACGGGGAAGGGAATTTCTTCGAGCCGATATCCCATATTCACGGTGGCCGAGGTGCCGTAGCGAATCGATCCGAGGGAGTCGGCCAGGGCCGGCTCGACATCGCGGAGCAGGGGAGCGGAGCCTCTGGCCGGCATGGCAAGGACGACCGCATCGGCTTCGATCCTCCCCCCTCCTTCCAGCACCACGGTCCAGCCGCCTCGTTCGCGGCGCAGCGAGACGGCGCGCGTCCCGAGACGGAGTGCCTGAGCCGGGAGGCGAGCGACGAGCCGGTCGATCAGGACTTGAAGCCCCCCACGCAATGTCACGAAGAGAGAGTAACGTGCGCCGCTGACGCCGCTGTCGGACGAGGCCTGCCGTCTCCGGGCGCGCGCGAGAGCAAGGATCAGACTGCGATCGCGTCGTTCCATCTCCAGAAAACGCGGCATCGTGGCGCGCAGGCTGAGCCTCTCCGGATCGGCATTGTAGATTCCGGCGATCAGCGGCTGCGCGAGCCGCTCGAGGACCTCGGACCCGAACCGGCGACGGACGAAGGAAGCCAGGCTCTCGTCGTTCCGAGGCGCGCCCCGCGGCAGAATGAGATCGCAGGCCGCGCGCAGCTTCCCGGCGAGGCTCAGGATCGGCGTCGTGGCGAACGGCCACAAACGCCCCGGCGCCATCAGCTGATACCCCTCGGGGATCGGGAGGATGCGTCCGCGCAGGAGGACGAAGGAACGGCGGCACTCGGGGTTGGTGCCGATCACCTGATCCTCGAGCCCCAGACGCCGGCAGAGATCGAGCGCCCGGGGTTTCTCGGTGATGAAGCAGTCGGGCCCCTTTTCGACAAGAAAACCATCGCGGTTTTCGGTGGCGATCACCCCGCCGGCGCGGGACGCGGAGTCCATGATGGTGAGATCGAGCGCGCGTCCGCGCTCGCGGGACAGATCGAGGAGCCTCGCCGCGCAGGCGAGACCGGCGATGCCGGCTCCGACGATGACGACCCGGGGGGGCAAAGGTGTTCCCTCAGACCGCGTTCCGGGGAAGGTCATGCACCGGAATGAGTGGTGCGGTCGCGGACGAGCGCGGCGAGCATGCCGATGAAGGCGGGATGATCGCCGGCCGTGGCGGAGCGGTGGAATTCGAGGCCGAGGTCGCGGGCGATGCCGCACGCCTCGATGTCGAGATCGTAGAGCACCTCAACGTGATCGCAGACGAAGCCGATCGGCGCCACGACGATGGTGCGGTCCCCCCGCCGGGCGGCCTCGCGTAACGCATCGCCGATCTCCGGCTCGAGCCATGGGTCGTCCGGGTTGCCGCTGCGGCTCTGGTAAGCGATCGTCCAGGAGTCGATCCCGAGCGATCGGCTGACCAGCTCGGCCGTGCGCGCGAAGGTCTCGTCGTAGCCTGACTCTTTTGCCATGCCGACCGGAATGCTGTGGGCGGTGTAGAGGACGGAGGCGGCGCGCCGCCGATCGGTATCCAGCCCGTCCAGTGTCACCCTGAGCCGGCCGGCCAGCGCCTCGATGAACAGGGGATGGTCATAAAACGGCCGGGAGAACGAGACCTTCGGGGCGTCCGGGCCGACCTGACGCCGGGCTTCCTCGACCGCCTCGATGTAGCTCTCGCGTGAGGCTTGCGACGGGTGGGGAGCCAGGATCACGCCCCGGGCATGGCGCTTTCCTGCGGCGGCCATCGTCGCGAGGGCCTCGCCGAGAAGCGGCTTCCAATGGCGCATGCCGACGTAAACAGGAAGTTCCCCCCCGTCGGCCGCCAGTCGTTTCTGCAATCCTTCGGCCTGCCGGAATGTGAGATGGTTGATCGGAGAACAGCCCCCCACCATCTCGTAATGGCGGACGACCTCCTCATACCGCTCCTGCGGGACGGAACGGCCGTGCAGGACACGATCCAGGAAGGGACGGATCTCCTCGAACCGGGTCGGTCCTCCGTAGGCGATGAGGAGGACCGCATCGTCGCGCGCGGACACCTAACCCCCTCCCCACTCATGGACGGTCTCGATGAGCGCGCACGCATTGTCGAGCGGTGTTTTGGGCAGGATGCCGTGCCCGAGGTTGAAGATGTAGCCAGGACGACCACCGACCCGCGCGAGGAGCTCCCGGGCTCGCTCGCGGACGACGGGACGCGGCGCGAACAGGACGGTCGGATCGAGGTTTCCCTGCACGGCGACATCCCCGAGCCGATCCCACGTCTCCACGAGATCGACCCTCCAGTCGAGGCCGACGACGCCGGCCCCGGTCTGCCCGAACTCGGGCATGAGGTGCGCCGTCTGCGTCCCGAAATGGATGATCGGAACTCCCGGTGTAATCGAGTCGATCACGCGCCGGGTATGGGGCAGGACGTGCTCCAGGTACTCCGCGCGCGACAGGCAGCCGACCCAGGTGTCGAACAACTGAACCGCCTGGGCTCCCGCGACGATCTGTGCGTTGAGGTATTCGATGGTCATGCGGGTGATCTTCTCGAGAAGGGCGTTCCAGGCTCCCGGATCGGTGCTGAGGAACGCCTTGGTGTGAACGTAATGTGGCGAACCGCCCCCCTCGATCATGTACGAGGCGAGGGTGAACGGAGCGCCGGCGAACCCGAGAAGCGGAATGTTGGATGGCAACGCGCGCCGGGTCCTGCGGATCGCCTCGAACAGGTAGC
>JAZGDH010000151.1:0-2020 GCA_036477555.1 Acidobacteriota bacterium | reverse complement strand
GCGGCATACGCGTCGTGCTGGTCGGCTCGGTCTTCAAGTCAGAGCGCTTCGTGCGTGGTCCACGTCATCTGTACGGGGCCGACGATTACTTCGAGGACGTCATTCCCGTAGCGGAGATGCGCGATCGGTTTGCGGCGGTTCTCGGTGGGGCGTGCGCCGGGGTCGGGGCGCAGGATCCGAGGGGCGCGGCCGGTGACCGGCGAGTCCCCGGTCAGGACACTGTCCCGGGTTCTCGACCGGCGGGTGTGGGTGCGATCGAGCCCCGCCCTGAGATCCGCCGACTGGCGCGCATCATGCTGTCCGACCTGAAGATCTACTATCCCGATCGGTTCGAACGGGCCGTATTGGAGCGCAAGTTTTTCGAATCGTTCCGTGAAGAGCTGACCAAGGGGAAGGATCTCATCGTCGCGCGCTTCCCCGATCTTTCCGACCGACTGGAGGTTCTGGCGGGAGCGCTGCGGGAGGGCCTTGACGAAGAGCGCGCCGCAGCGGGACGCCTCGCCGGCGCGGGACCATGAGGCGCGATGCGGTCCCGATTCGCGTGATGCCCGGAATCGCGCTCCGGGTGGGTTATTCCGGCGGGATGGCGTGCTCCGTCGGTGGGACATATATTCGCGATGATGGCTCGATCTGTACGGGCAGCTTCGGCAGCGGGCGACGCGAAGGCGCTCCGCGCACGACTGGACGCGATGCGGGGCCAGTTCGAAAACGCATGCGCCTTCACCGAGGAACTGCTCAAGGAAAACGAAGGGCTCAAGGCCCGAATGGCCGACCTGAGGCGTCGGGGC
This sequence comes from Acidobacteriota bacterium, assembly GCA_036477555.1. Taxonomy (GTDB): domain Bacteria; phylum Acidobacteriota; class Polarisedimenticolia; order Gp22-AA2; family Gp22-AA2; genus JAPUIN01. Next base: position 1,232 of record JAZGDH010000151.1, on the reverse strand, counting down.
GCCAGCGGCGAGGAGACCGGTCCGGAGGGCGGTTCCGGCGCCCTCCAGGAGCGCATCCACGAGCTCGAGGAGATGAACCGCTCATTCAGCGCACGCTGCCAGGAGATCGAGGCCCAGCACAATCAGCTGGCCAATCTGTATGTTGCGTCCTACCAGCTTCACGCGACGCTCAGTTTTCAGGAAGTCATCGACACGCTCAAGGAGATTCTGATCAATCTCATCGGTGCGGAGATCTTCGCTCTGTTCTGGGTCGACGAACGCCAGGGTATCTTGAAGACCGAGGCATGCGAAGGGGCGGATCATTTCGTGCCGTCGGAGGTGCGCTACAAGGGGGGGGTTCTGGCGGGCGCCGCCCAGCGCGGCGAATCGTACTATGCCGATCCTCTGCCGCCTCGCAGGCAGCCCGATCCGGCACGCCCGATCGCCTGCATTCCACTGCGCATCGGCGATCGGGTGATCGGCGTCATCGCTATCTACCGCCTGCTCGAGCAGAAGGATCGATTCACGCCCGGCGACTTCGAGCTGTTCACGTTGCTGGCCGGTCATGCCGCGACGGCGCTGTTCGCCTCCAAGCTGTTCGAGCAGTCGACACAGAAGCTCTGCAACCTGCAGGGGTTCGTCAATATGCTCACGGCGCCATCCGGTTGAACAGGGGATGAGATGAGCGAGGTCACGTTCCTTGTTGTCGAGGATTCGCCGATGATGCGGCAGTTGATCGCGTTCAGCCTGCGTCGGCTTCAGGGCTGCAGGGTGATCGAGGCGGTCGACGGTGTTGACGCGCTGAAGAAATTGACGACTGACAAGATCGATCTCGTCGTCACCGATATCAACATGCCGATGATGGATGGCCTGAAGCTGGTGACGCTGATCCGGGGGAATGCCCGGATGAAGTCGCTGCCGATCGTGATCGTGACGACCGAAGGGGCCGAAGCCGACCGCGAACGGGGCCTGGCTCTTGGCGCGAACGCCTACATCGCGAAGCCGATTCAGCCGTCCGATCTCCTACGAACGGTGACCTCCCTGCTCGAAAGCTCCAGGAACTGATTGAGTCCCGGCGGCCGACGTCCGCCGTGTCGTGGGGCGGCCGGGCATCTGATTGAGGCATTGCATCAGGGCGCTTGCCGATCTCTGCCATGTGTGGAGGCGGGCGTGGCGTACAGCCCCTTCGGACATATCGGCCAATCGATCCGGATCCTCGAGCAGACGAGCCACCGATTGCGCGAGAGCCGCTG
>JAZGDH010000150.1:0-10010 GCA_036477555.1 Acidobacteriota bacterium | reverse complement strand
GTCCAGCACGCGCTCAAAGGAGTCCTCCCGGCGAGCGCCGGCCGGATCGCGATCTCCTACGAGCCGATCTGGGCGATCGGGACGGGCCGGGCCGCCTCGCCCGGCGACGCCTCGGAGATGCACTCCTGGATTCGGGAGGCGATCCGTGAACTGATCGGGGATGCCGCCCGCGAGATCCGTGTTCTTTACGGCGGAAGCGTTTCGCCGTCGAACATCAAGGCTCTGATGGAGACGCCCGGGATTGACGGCGTCCTGGTCGGCGGGGCGTCGCTGCGCGAGGCAGAGTTCACCCGGATCGCCGCCTACGGTTGAGGGACCCCGTCCGGCCCGCGGCAGCGGATGCGCTCCGCTGGCTTAGATTCGCTCGCGCAGGATCTTCCAGACTCTCCCATCCACATGGCGCGGCTCGATGCGCCTGCGGAGCGCATCCGCTGCCGCTCCTCCACCCCCCCCGGCGATTCCAGGACTGGATCCGCCGACATGAGATACGTGCCGTGGGGTTGTACCCCGCGGATCAGCCGGGCCTGCGTCTCCGCGGGTGAGGCTTGCGACGCGCTTCCCGGTGCAGCGACTTCGAGCCGCGCCATGCGGACCGGTAGGTCACCATAGGTATCTCGCGAGCGACAGGAGCAGCACCGGGAAGCGCGTCGCAAGCCCAATCGGAGGAACCTCAGGCACCATCGAGCTTGCAGCTCCGATCACCGCTGTGTTACGGTACTGGGTCCTTTGAGCATCGGGAAGGAACCCGTATGACCATTCTGCTGACGTTCATTCACATCCTCGTCTGCTTCATCCTGATCATGGTCGTCCTGCTGCAGAGCGGGAAGGCGGCCGATCTGGCCGGCGCGTTTGGTGGCGGTGGAAGCCAGACGGCGCTCGGCAGCCGCGGCGCCGCCACCCTGCTGACCAAGGCGACGACGGGAGCCGCCGTTCTCTTCATGGTGACTTCACTCGGACTCGCGATTCTCGCATCCCGGGGCAGTCGATCGGTTCTCGAGGAGAATCCACCAGCACCGATTGAGGCTCCTGCGACCGGTTTCGATCAGGATTTCGAGGGAGCCGCACCGTTGACCGGCGCGACTGGCGAAACAGCGGGCGCCGAGGACGAGGGTGCCGCTGCGGCCACCACCGAGGGTGGAGCGCCGGAGCAGGATGAAGCGGGCTCTGAGTAGCCCTTCAGACGTGAACGATCGGAGAATGCTTCATCGGGAGCGGCGGATCGTTCCCCGTGCCGGAGTGGTGGAACTGGCAGACACACCATCTTGAGGGGGTGGCGCCCAAAAGGCATGCGGGTTCAAATCCCGCCTCCGGCACCATCGCTTCCCCTACTCTTCCTCATCATCTTCGAGTAACGCTTCGATCTCTGCAGGGTCGAGTTCTTCCAGAATCCGCCTGACCCGCAGCAGGTTCTCGGCATCGGTCGAGAAGTGGATATCTCCGCGCGATTTCAGGGCGGCGATCGCCCGGTCGATCGATTCGACCAGCTCTTCGAGGATATCGCTCACGTTCTCCTCATCCTCCGGCAGCTTGCGATCGGTCAGTGCGCCTGAGCTTCGAGGAATCGCTCCGCATCGATTGCGGCCATGCAGCCGCTGCCGGCTGCGGTGACCGCCTGCCGGTAAATGTGATCCTGACAGTCCCCGGCCGCAAAGACTCCCTCGACGCTCGTCCGGCTGCCCTCGCGGGTGATGACGTAGCCGGCCTTGTCCATTTCGATCTGGCCCTCGAGGATCGAGGTGTTCGGTGTGTGCCCGATCGCGATAAAGACGCCGTCGAGCTTCAGATCACGCACCTTCCCGGTCTTGATGTCCCGGAGCCTGATCCCCTCCACCCGTTCCTTCCCGAGGATCTCTTCGACCATGCTGTTCCAGGCGAATTCGAGCTTCTCGTTCTTGTGCGCACGGTCCTGCATGATCTTCGAGGCCCGCAGCGTATCGCGGCGGTGAATGACGGTCACGCGGGTCGCGAACTTGGTGAGGAACAGTCCCTCCTCCATGGCGGAGTCTCCACCACCGACGACGGCGACCTCCTTTCCCTTGAAGAAGAACCCGTCACAGGTGGCACAGGTGGACAGGCCGTGCCCGAGGAGGCGCCGCTCCGACTCGAGGCCGAGCAGGCGCGCCGACGCTCCCGACGCGATGATGAGGGCGTGCGTGAGGATCTCCTTCTGCTTGTCGATCGTGATCCGGAACGGGCGGCGGGACAGATCGGCCGCCGTGGCCGATCCCGACAGATACTCCGTGCCGAAGCGGGCCGCCTGCGCCCTCATGTTCTCGATCAGCTCGGGCCCGAGGACTCCGTTGGGGAAACCGGGGTAGTTCTCGACGTCGGTGGTGAGACTGAGCTGACCGCCGCTTTCGTGTCCGTCAAGGAGCAGGGGGTTCAGGTTCGCCCGGGCCGCGTAGACGGCTGCGGTCAGTCCGGCGCAACCCGAGCCGAGAATGACGATGTTGCGCGGCTCTTTGGAACCGCTCCCCTCTCCTTCACGGCGGGCTGTCATGATCCTCTCGCTCCCTTCGACGCTCCCGCGAGGCGCGGGCCCGGTGTCCTACTGATCCTGATTGAATGCCGGCATCTTAGCACAGCGCATTCACGACCAACGGCCGAGGCGCAGGCCGGTTTTGATCCGATCCTCAACCACCGCCACAATGCGGCGATCGAAATCGAGATGCGGCGCAATCCGGATCTCGAGCCCCGCATGGCGGGCCCGGGCCTCGGACATGTGCTGGGGGATGTCCCGGCCCACGTGCCCACCCAGATAGAGAAAATAGGGAACGATCAGGATCCGTTGCGCCCCCTGCGCCACACATCTATCGATGCCGGTCTGGACATCCGGTTGCGAAATTTCGAGAAAGCACGGCTCGACGACGAATCCGCGGAACAGGCGGCGCAATGAGACGGCGACCTGAATCAGGACGCGGCCCGCCTCGGGCACGCGGCTGCCGTGGCCTACCAGCAGGAGGCCGGTCGTCTCCTTCGGCGTCGCCTTGCTTTTCTTCCTCCTGCTCTCCGGCTTCTTCTTGACAGGCTTCTTTTTCTTCATCGTGCCGGCCCCTCGATGGTCGCTCCGATCCGCCCACCCGGTGCTGCGACGTATAGCTTCATGCCACCCTCCGCGTGTTCGTCCTGAACGTACCCCAGTCCGATGATTCGGTCCTCGCCGGGCACGGCCGCCGCGCTGGTCAGTGTACCCGTCCGCCGCTCGTCGACTTCCAGCGCAGAGCCCGATGGCGGCGTGTCCGGGCCGGCTATCTTCAGGCGCACCAGATTCTTCGACACCTTGTCGTAAGTGTTCAGCCTCGCGATCACTTCCTGCCCGACATAACATCCCTTGTTCAGGTCGACGGCTTCCGCGAGACCCGCCTCCCATGGGTTGTAGTCCTCGGACAACTCCCGTCCGGGAGCGGGCATTCCCGCCTCGATGCGCAACGCCTCGAGGGCTTCCGGACCGGCCGCGCGCGTCCCGGGGTGCCGCTCGAGCAGCCGATCAATCAGCATCGGCCCGCGCGCGGCGATCACAGTCACCAGGAACCCCTCCCCCGCCAGCGGGAAGGTGCGGGCCAGGACCCCTTCGATCCCCTCCCAATCAAACCGCTCCGCGTGGTGCGCATTCCAGCCTGATGCTGCAGACGGACACAGGCTCGAAGCGAGGTCCGCCGCCTTCGTCCCGTAAATGCCGATGGTGCGATGGGTGGCCGATCGGTCCTCGACCCTGACATCATCGCGAAATGTGTAGCGGTCGATCCAGGAGGCGACGGCATCTGCACGTCCCTCGCCGGTGGTGCAGAGAAACTCCGCCTCGAATCGATGAAACAGGACGAGGTCGATGATGCGCCCCTTGGGGGTGGCGAACACCGCCGGCTTCCCCTCCCCCGGCTGCAGGTCCCGGATGGAGTTCGTGGTGAGGCGGTGCATCAGATCGGCTGCGTCGGCGCCTGAGATACCCAACCGGCCGCGCCCGACGAGGTCGGCGACGATGGCGTTCTCGTGAGCGGCGCGGTATTCCGCGGCCGGGTCGCCCTCGGCGCCGGGCCGCGGAGCCGCGGGCCTGCTCATCCCGCGTACTCGATTTCGACCGGGCGCGGCAGCACCCCGGCCTCGTGGCCGCGCTTGAGGAAGGTCTCGATCGCCCGGCGTCCGGCCTCGCCGTAATCGAGTGTGTAGTCGTTGACGTACATACCAACGAATCGATCGGCGATGTCCCGCCCGATCCCCCGCCCGAACTGCATTGCGTAAGTGAGGCTCTCGTCACGGTGCTCCAGACCGAACGCGATACTCTCGTGCAGGAGCGCACCGACCTCGGCGATGGTCTGCGCACCGAGATCCCTGCGGATCACGTTGCCACCGAGTGGCAGCGGCAGCCCTTCGGTCTCCTTCCGCCACCACTCTCCGAGGTCGAGAATCCTGTGCACGCCGCTGGCCCCGTAGGTCAGCTGTCCCTCGTGAATCAGCACTCCGGCGTCGTGCCGGCCCTCACGGACCGAATCGAGGATTCGATCGAAGCGGACGACCTCCGTCTTCACCTCGCCCACCGCCAGGCGCAGGGCCAGCATCGCCGAGGTCAGCGTCCCGGGGACCGCGATCGTCATGCTCCGGAGATCGGAGACGGTGGCGGGCTTGCTGGTGACCACCAGCGGCCCGTATCCGTCCCCCATGCTGGCGCCGCAGGGAAGCAGGAGATACCGGTCGGTCAGATGGGCGAAGGCGTGAATCGAGACCGCGGTCACCTCGATTTCCCCATTCAAAGCGAGCCGGTTCAGACTCTCGATATCATCGAGGACCTGGACGATTTCATATCCGGGGGTTCTGACCTGGCCGCTCGCCAGTCCGTAAAACATGAAGGCATCATCCGGATCGGGACTGTGCCCGACGCGTATTTTCTTGATTATATTAGACTTAGACATTTACCCCAGCCTCCCCGGCCATCCCGGATCGGGCGATTATATGCCCCGGAGAGCAGATTACTCCCTTCGTCCGGCCAGGAAGACAAAAATGGCGCCGAGCACCGCGGTCAGGGCCGCCCCCCAGAACAGGCCGGGGACGCCCAGGCGGGCATGAAACACCCCGCTCAGCACCATCCCGAGGACATTGCCGAGCCCGAATGTGGCCGAGGAATAGATCGCCTGGCCGCTCGCGCGCTGCGCCTCTCCGAACAACCGATGCGTGTGGGTCACTGCGGCAACATGGAACGCCGCGAAGGTTGCCGCATGAAGCATCTGCGCCAGGATCAGCGGCGCCAGGGTCGTGGCGCCGGCGCAGACAGCCCATCGGACGGCGGCAAGCATCAGACTCAGAGTGAGCGTCGCGAGCGTGCCATGGCGCTGCAGCACGGCCGGCATCTTCAGCATCGCGACGATCTCGCAGGTCACCGCCAGCGCCCACAGCAGACCGATTTCCTGAGGCTGGTATCCGTTCCGCTCGAGATGGATGCTGAAGAAGACGTAATACGGACCGTGCGAGGCCTGGGATAGGACACAGGCTCCTAGAAACAGCAGGGCGCGGGGCCTGGACAGAGTTTCGCGCAGGTCGGTCCCGACGCGCGTCGCGGGGGTCCGGATCCTGTCCCCCGGCAGCAGGATCGAGCCGAGTGCATTGAGTCCGAGAGCGACCAGAGCGGCGTGCAGGACCGCCCGGTCCCCCCACAGACCAATGAGCTTGCCACAGCCGAGCGCCGCCAGGATGAATGCAACCGATCCCCAGGCTCGCATCCTGCCGTAGGGCGGGCCTCCACGCTCGGACAACTCCATGGCGGTCGCGTCGACCAGTGGCAGGGCCGGAGCGCGCAGGATGGCGAACACCGTCACGCCGATCGCGACGCCCGGAAAGCCACGGGCTCCGAGCAGCATCGAGAACGCGATCATCCCCAGCCAGGTCGAGAGAATGACGAGCCCTCGACGCTTCCCAAGCCGATCGGCCAGCATGCCGCCGGCGGTGGGGATGATGACCATGCACAGCGGCAGCAGCGCGCTGACGACACCGATCTGCAGGCCGGTGAACCCGAGGTGCTCGAGGTGAAGATTGAAGTAAGGAAGGTAGACGCCGAGAAACAAGAACCATGTCAGGTAGAAGAGGCTCAGGGCCAGATGGGAGGGCAACCGCATGCGGCGCGAGGATAGAGACGCATCGATCGATTGTCAATCGCCCGGCCGGCGCGGGTAAAATAGGAATCGAAGAGGAGCGGACTGTGACCAACCCTGCCCGACCACACCGCGGCTTCTCCGAGATCGTGGCCCTCCCGGACGAAGCGATCGATCTCGCTCAGGCCGCGCTGCTGATCGCGCGCGAGGAATACCCCGGACTGCGCGTCGGCGATTACATCGCCCGGCTGGAGGAGATGGCGGCCACCATCCGCGGGCGGCTCGGTGGAGGCGAGGGTTTCACGAGCCTCGTGGCCCACGTCAATCGGCACCTGTTCGGTGAACTGGGCTTCCGGGGAAATCGAGAGGAATACCACGACCCGCGCAACTCGTTCCTCAGTGATGTGCTCGATCGTCGTGTCGGAATCCCGATCACCCTGTCGACGGTCTATCTCGAGGTGGCGCGGCGCATCGGCCTTCGGCTGGCGGGAGTTGCGTTCCCGGGCCACTTTCTGGTGCGTTACATGGGCGGGGACGTGCACGCCGAGATTCTGATCGACCCGTTCAACCGCGGCATGCTCCTCACGGCGGAGGAATGCCGGCGCCGCCTCGACAATCGCTTTCAGGGCCAGGTGCCCTTCCGTCCCGAGCTGCTCAGGCGCGCGCACAAGCGCGAGATTCTCGAGCGCATGCTGATGAACCTCCGATTGATCTACCAGGGCCAGCGCGATTTCCACCGCGCCCTGCGCATTCAGAATCTCCTTATCGACGTCCGGCCGGGACGGCCCGCCGCGATTCGGGACCGTGGGCTGCTCTATTACCGTCTCGCCTGCCTCGGACAGGCGGCTCATGATCTCCGCTCTTACCTGAAGGCCGCTCCCACGGCCCCCGATGCGGGGACCATCGGATCGAGGCTGGTCGAGATCTCCCGCCTTGCCCCCAGGATGAATTGAGCCCGGACTGCGGCGTGGAGATCGACCGCCTTTTCGCTTCCGACGGCGCCCTGGCCCGTGTGGTTCCGGCATACGAGCAGCGCCCCCAGCAGGCCCGCATGGCGCGCGAGATGTTCGAGGCGCTCGAGGGCGGCCACCACCTGATCATCGAGGCCGGCACCGGAGTCGGGAAGTCGATCGCCTACCTCCTCCCGGCCATCCTCTGGGCCGTGCGGGGTAGCCCGGATGGTGCGCAGCAGCGGAGGGTCGTGATTTCAACGCACACCCGCGCACTTCAGGATCAACTGGTTCGCAAGGACATTCCGGTCCTCGAGCGGGCGCTCGAACCTTCGGGGGTGTCGTTCCGTCACGCTCTCCTGATGGGGGCCGAGAACTACCTTTGCGTGCAGCGTCTGCACGAGGCGAAGGCACGATCGGATCGCGATCCCCGCGATCCGGAAGAAGAGCGCAACCAGCTTCTCGACCGCCTCGAGAATCATGCACGGACCGCCCCCTCGGGACTGCGCAACGGTATCCCGTTCCCGGTGCCGGACGCTCTATGGAGCGAGATCCGGCGTGATCGAGAGATCTGCCTCGGGCCGCGTGGACCTTTCTGGGAGCGGTGTGTTTACCGGCGCGATCTGGCCCGATCCCGCGACGCTCACATCCTGATCGTCAATCACGCGCTTTTCCTCCTCGACATCGCCACCGGCGGGCGCATCCTTCCGCCGCACGAAGCCGTGGTCGTGGACGAATCGCATCGCCTCGAGGAGGTCGCCGTGTCGCAGTTCGGCATCGCGATATCCGATCTGGCCGTGACGCGGCTGTTACGCGACGTCGAGCCGCTGCGCACGGGGCGCCTTCCCGGCCCCGGTGGACCGAAGCGGTCTGCCCGACTGAGCGGAACGATCCCCAGACTTGCCGAGGAAGCCCGCATTTTCTTCCAGGAGGTGAGGCGCGAGGCGGCCGCCCTCGCGTCCGATCCGGTGCGCAGCGCCGCCGATTCCCGATTCGAGGCGGGCGAGCGGACGATCCGGGTCCGTCGCCCCGGTCTGGTGGCAAACCGGATCGGCGAGCCTCTGCAGCAACTCGAGGAACGGCTCGCCGAGTGCTCGCGAGCGACGACCGATCAGGATGATTCCCTGGTCCTCACGGGGTTGGCCGTCCGGGCGCGCGATCTGCGCGAGCGGATCGACGTTTTCCTGGCGCAACGCATGGAGGACGCCGTCTACTGGGTGGAGCTGCCGCACAACCGACGGGCCGCCTCCATCCTCCACGTGACGCCCGTGGAGGTGGCGCCGATCCTCCGGCAGCAGCTGTTTGATGGCTCGAAGACGGTGGCGCTCACCTCGGCGACCCTGTCGACCTCCGGGTCGTTCGCGCATGTCCGCCGGCGCCTCGGCCTGACGGCCGCTCGCGAGGTGATCCTTGGATCGCCGTTCGATTTCGAGAGCCAGGCGCTCATCTACCTGCCGGCGGCGATGCCGGATCCGGGATCGGAACCGGATCGATGGGCCGATGCCATCGCCTCGCAGTGCCGCGATCTTCTCCTCGCGTCGGACGGCGGCGCTTTCATTCTGTTTACCTCCTACGCCTTGCTCGGGAAGACGCACGACCGCCTGTCCGCCGACCGATCCCTCCACTCCCTTCGCTTCTTTCGCCACCAGCGGGGAGCGGCGACGACGATTCTGGAAGAATTCCGAATGACGCGCCGTGGTGTCCTGCTCGGCACGATGAGCTTCTGGCAGGGGGTCGACGTGCCCGGAGAGGCGCTCCGATCGGTCATCATCACGCGCCTTCCGTTCGAGGTTCCTGCTCACCCGCTGGCGCAGGCGAGAGCCGAGTGCCTGAAGGCGCGCGGTTCGGATCCCTTCTCCGACGACGCCCTCCCCGAGGCGATCCTCACTCTGCGGCAGGGGTTCGGTAGACTCGTCCGGACGCGCGAGGATCGCGGCGTCGTCGCCGTGCTCGATCCGAGGGTGCTGACCCGCTCGTACGGCCCCGCCTTCCTCGAGTCGCTCCCGTCATGCCCGCGGACAGATTCGATCGCGGAGGTCGAGCGGTTCCTGGCGGCGGATCGGACCGGAGCGTGAGGGTCGGGTCCTGAGACAGGCTCTCAGGATCGAAACGGAGCGCGGAGCGCCTTCTTGTCGATCTTTCCCGAGCCGGTGCGAGGGAGCGCCGCGACGAGATCGACGGCGCGCGGGCACTTGAAGCGGGCGATCCGTTCACGGCAGAAGGCGATCAGCTCCGCGGGCGATGCAGTTCCAGACTCGCGCAGCACCACCGCGGCGCGCACCGTCTCTCCCCAGGTCTCATCCGGAGTGCCGAACACGGCGGCCTCCAGAACTGCGGCGTGCTCGTAAAGCGCGTTTTCCACCTCGGTGCTGTAGACATTCTCCCCGCCTGTGATGATTACGTCCTTGGCGCGGTCGACGAGATTGACGAACCCATAGCGGTCGATCGTGCCGAGATCGCCGGTGTGAAACCAGCCGCCCAGAAAAGCGAGTCGAGTCGACTCCTCATCGCGCCAGTAGCCGGGGGTGACGGTCGGTCCCCGCACGACCACCTCCCCCACCGACGCGTCGTCGGCCGGGACGTCGTGGGACTCCGCCGACCCGGGCGGGTGGACGACGCGCAGTTCGACGCCCCGGGCCGCCCGGCCGGTCCGCGCTCGCTGACGCAGCTGGGCCTCGCGCGGGAGCGACTTCAGCTTTTCATCGAGCAGCGAGAAGGTAAGAAAAGGGGACGTCTCGGTGAGGCCGTAAGTCTGGGCGTAGGCGCATCCGAGCTGATCCTCGACCCGGGCGACCGTGCTCGGGGAGATCGGTGCTCCGCCACTGAGCAGGAGGCGCAGCGACGGGAGCCCGCGACCCCGGCGCGACGCCGCCTCGAGCAGGCCAAGCAGCATCGTCGGCACGAGGTTCGTGATCGTCACCCCGGCCGACTCGATCCGCTCGAAGGCCGCGTTCGCATCGTAGCGCGGGATCATGACGTGGGT
>JAZGDH010000015.1:0-3337 GCA_036477555.1 Acidobacteriota bacterium | reverse complement strand
TCAGCCCCACAGCTCCTCCTGGCCCCGCCGAACCATTCCCAGATGCTCCGCCGCCCGCCGGGTGATCCGCCGTCCCCGAGCGGTGCGGTCGAGAAATCCGATCTGTAGAAGGTACGGCTCGTAGATCTCCTCGATCGTATCCCTCTCCTCACCGAGGGCTGCCGCCAGGGTATTCACCCCGACCGGGCCCCCGTCGAACTTCTGCTGGATCGTCCGCAGGAGGCGGCGGTCGAGCTGGTCGAGCCCGTACCGGTCAACCTCGAGGCGCTCGAGGTAACGCTCGGCGACCGGGCCGGTGATCCTCCCGTCGGCCTCGACCTGGACGAAATCGCGCACCCGCCGGAGAAGTCTGTTGGAGATGCGCGGTGTGCCGCGGGCGCGCCGGGCGATCTCCTCCGCTCCGGCATGATCCACATCGATCCCGAGGATGCGGGCGGAGCGGGACACGATCTTCACCAGATCATCCACCGGGTAGAAGTCGAGGCGGTTGACGATCCCGAAGCGGTCGCGAAGCGGCCCCGTGAGCAGGCCGATACGGGTCGTCGCGCCGACCAGAGTGAATCGCGGGATGTCGATCTTGACGGTCCGCGCGGTCGGACCCTGGCCGATGATGATGTCAATCTGGAAATCCTCCATCGCCTGGTACAGGATCTCCTCCAGGGCCGGGTGCAGCCGGTGGATCTCGTCGATGAACAGGATCCCGACCCCTTCCAGGTTGGTGAGGATCGCCGCCATATCGCCTGCCTTTTCGATGGCAGGGCCGGAGGTGCAGCGCATGGAGGCGCCCATCTCTCGCGACAGGATGTGGCCGATGGTCGTCTTGCCGAGACCGGGCGGGCCGTGCAGCAGGACGTGCTCGAGCGGCTCGCCGCGCTCGAGGGCGGCGCGGATGAAGACCCTGAGGTTCGCCTTCATCCTGTCCTGGCCGACGTAATCGTCGAGGGTGCGCGGCCGCAGGGTCGTCTCATCGGCAGGATCGAGCAGATCGGCATCCGGGTCGAGCAGACTGGCGTCCGCTTGCGGGTCGGCGGTGGTGGGGTGGTCGCGATCGCTCGGTGCTTCAGGGTCGCTCATGTGGAATCCGTCGCTTCAACTTCAATGAGAGAGCTGTTTGAGTGACTGCCGCAGGAGGGCTTCGAACGGCGGCAGGGGCCCCGGTTCGCGCCCGAGAACCTCGCCCGCCGCCTCCGTAGCGACGCGCGCATTGTAACCGAGGTTGACGAGCGCCGAGATCAGATCCCGCCGGACCGAGGAGGGCCGCGCCGCGCCACCCTCGGCCGGTTTCGTCCTCTCGGAGATCGCCGCGAGGTCGTCGAGCCGATCGGTCATTTCAAGAACGATCCGATCGGCGGTCTTGCGTCCGATCCCTGGCACCGTCGACAGACGGCGCGCGTCACGGCCGCGGACCGCATCGACGATCTCGATCGCGCCGAGCCCCGAGAGGGCGGCAAGCGCCATCTTCGGACCGACGCCATTCACCTCGATCAACCGCACGAACAGGGCCTTTTCGAGCGTCGTGTCGAATCCGTAAAGCGCCAGCGCCCCCTCGCGCGCGTGTGTGTGCACGAACAACTCGACCGGCTCACCTGACGCGCCGGCGTCGCGTGAGGTCGACTGCGTCACCGATATCTCATACCCGACGCCACCGACATCGACGACCAGCAGTCCCGGGCTCCTCTCGATGATGAGACCCCTGAGCCTCGCGATCATCCTGCCCACCCGATCATCATTTGCGCATCGCTCCCCTACCAGTACGGCAGCGCATCGGTCCGGGCGGCCTCGATCTGCTGCCTCAGCCGCAGTGCATCCGGCTGCCGGGGATCGAGCGCCAGGGCGCGGTTGATCGCCTGCAGCGCCTCCTCTGCTCGGCCATTGATGTGCAGGGCGTAGGCCATGGCGTTGTGGTATTGCGGCACCCGGTGGCCTCTCTCCTCCGCCTCGTCGAGCAGCGCCCGGGCCTCCTCGAGCCTTCCCTCCATGCCGTGGGCGACGATCAGGTTGGTTCGCGCCTCGATGTTGTTGCGATCCTTTTCGAGCGCCTGACCGAGGATCTCGACCGCCTCGGCGGACCGCCGCTGCTGCATGTAGAGTGACCCCAGATTCGCCATGGCGCCGATCAGATCGGGCGCCACCTCGAGTGTCCGTCGAAATGCGTCCTCGGCTCCTGCCAAATCCCCGCGCCGCCGCATCACCAGCCCGAGCCAGTTGTGATGCATGCCCGATTCGGGAGCCCGTTCGAGCGCGGAACGCAACATCGGCTCGAGGTTCGATGCGCGCCCCTGCGCATCATACAGCGCAAACAATTCCTGCATCGCGATCACCGACGTCGGGTCGGTGCGCAGGGCGTCGAGGAATGCCGCCTCGGCCTCGTCGGGCCTGCCGGCCGCGTTCATCAACAGACCACGTGACATCGCGACGCCGATGACATAGCGATCGTTTTCCGGATACGGAGCGAGCCCTTCGAGGTAGGCCAGGCCGTCGGACGGCCTCTCCATCCCGATGAACAGGGTGGCCATCTTCAGCAGGGTCGCGAGATGGTCCCCCACATCGGCGTCGTAGAGACGACGCAGGGTGGCGAGGGCGCGCTCCGGCTCCCCCTTCGCCTCCTGAAGCAGGGCCAGCCCCGCCAGCGCCGGCGGGAAATCGGGGGCGATCGCAAGGGCCCGACGAAACTCAGCCTCGGCCTCGTCAAGCTTGCGCTGCGAGAGGTAGACCCCGCCGAGATTGACGTAGTAGAGCAGCGTCGGCAACCCACCGCCGGGCGGCGGGCCGCTCGCGGTGGAGGGAGCAGCTTCGGCCCCGGCCGCCGGAGCTCTGGTCACGACCCCCTCGCCCTCACCCGCCTGCCGGTCGGCCTGCCCTCCTTCATTGCCCGGGTCGCCGCCGATATATCCGAGCGAGCGAAGCTGCTCGAGGATCTCGGCTTCCGCCCCCCCGGTCAGGAACTGCCCGTCCGACGCGGCCTCAGGCTGTCCCCCCTGCTCCCCAGAAGCCGTCACCAGCACCTCATACGTCGGCACCCGGGCAGCGGGGTACCGCTCCAGGAGATCTGGGCTGAGCGCGGCATCGAGGACCTTGCCCGGCATATCGCTCGCAACCGGCAGGCCCAGGAGGTAAAGGATGGTCGGAGCGATGTCGTAGAGGGTGACGAGGGGGATCTCACCGGAGCTCACTCCGGGGCCACCGATGAGGAAGATTCCCCGCATGTCGTGCCAGAGTCCCGGCTGCCCCTCGATGAACGGTTTTATCTCCCTCGGACGTCCGTCGGTCGAGGAGAATCCATGATCGGACATGACGATCACGGTCGCCTCACGATCGCGCTCGAGGATCTCCCCCA
>JAZGDH010000149.1:0-4552 GCA_036477555.1 Acidobacteriota bacterium | reverse complement strand
GGCGCGGCCATTCATTCTGCGGGGGCGGGTGGAGGAGGATTTCGGGGCGGTGACGATCACCGTTGACGGCGTCGAGTTTCTGGACGGGGGGCGGGCGGTTCGATCGGCATCACCTCGACCTGCGCAGATCGTCGGCGGTTTCGGCCGGCCGGGCCCCTTCATTGCGCCGCCCTTAAAAAGGAGTTAATTTTAATCCGGACCACCCGATCGAACCGTTCAGGGGAGTGCGCTCGATGGATGCCTGGCAGGAGTACTGGCCGTACATTGCGGATTTCGTCCCGAAGGCGCTGCTCGCCGTCGTCTGCGGCGGCCTGATCGGCGTCGAGCGGGAGATGAAGCGCAAGCCGGCCGGCTTTCGCACCAACATCCTGATCTGTCTCGGGTCGATGCTGTTCATGTGGCTTTCGACGGAGGTTGCCGCCGCGGTTGCCGCCGGGCGTTTCGCCGATCCGGGCAGGATCGGCGCGCAGGTGGTCACCGGCATCGGGTTCCTCGGTGCAGGCACGATCATCCAGTCCCGGGGCCGGATCAAGGGCCTCACCTCGGCTGCGATGATCTGGCTTGTCGCCGCCGTGGGTATGTCGATCGGCGCCGGACACGGCGCGATCGGGCTGGTCACGACGCTGCTTGTCCTTCTCGTCCTCATCGGCCTCGGGTTCCTGGAGCGTCGCGTGTTCGGACGGTGCATCTTCGCCGACTGCCAGGTGACCTTCGTGGATGTCGGGGGACGCACGAGACGCGAAATCGATCATGTCCTGCGGGGACTCAGCCGGCCGATCGACACTATTAACCTGAAGCCATCGGGCGAACGGTTCGTGCTGACCATCCCCACCTGCGACGTGCACCCCCAGCACAAGCGATTTCTCCATGACCTCTGGCGTATCGAAGGGGTTCAGGAAGTTCGCGTCCTCCACTGATCCGGCCCGGTTCCCGCCCGTGACGTGCATTGACATCCCGGCACCGCGCGTCCTAGTATCCGCTTTCTTTCGACACGATGACTTGCGAAGTGAACGCACGGCCCCAGTCCACGGAGAGAATGATGACGCCGACGCCAGTCACCAGAACGGATCTCCCGGGTCTGAAGCTGCTGGCCCGAGGAAAGGTGCGGGATAATTATGCCGTGGACGGTGCTCTGCTGATCATCTCCACGGATCGGATTTCCGCCTTCGATCACATCCTGCCGAACGGGATCCCGGACAAGGGCAAAGTCCTGAATCAGCTTTCACTGTTCTGGTTCGATTTCCTCGGCGCGGATGTGCCGAATCACCTTCTGGAACACCGCGTGGAGCGGTTCCCCGAGTCCTTGCGGCCGCACAAGGAGATGCTGGGCGGGCGATCGGTGCTGGTGCGCCGGCTGGACATGCTGCCGGTCGAGTGCGTGGCCCGTGGTTACCTATCCGGTTCAGCGTTCAAGGAGTATCGCAAGACAGGACAGGTCTGCGGCATCCGGCTGCCTGAGGGTTTACGCGAATCGGATCGTCTGCCGGCGCCGATCTTCACGCCGGCCACGAAGGCGACGTCGGGTCACGACGAGAACATCCCCTTCTCGAGAATGATCGAGATCGTCGGCCGCGAGACGGCGGAACTGGCGCGGGACCTCACCCTCTCGATCTACGGCAGGGCGTGCCGGCATGCGGAGGGGCGGGGAATCATCATCGCCGACACCAAGTTGGAGTTCGGCCGGGACGGGACGGGCCTCGTTCTGGCGGATGAGGTGCTCACGCCCGACTCGTCACGGTTCTGGCCGGCCTCCGAGTATCAGCCCGGAGGACCGCAACGCTCCTTCGACAAACAGTACGTCCGGGATCATCTCGAGGCGAGCGGATGGGACAAGAACCCGCCGGCCCCGGAGCTCCCGGCAGCGATCGTCGAGGGGTCACGCGCGCGCTATCTGGAGATTTACAGCAAGTTGACCGGCCGATCGATCGAATGATCGCTCGGTGTCCTCAGGCGCGGGCCGTCGGATCGAAGCCCTCCGCCGATGCGGCGCCCAGCGCGGCGAGCAGGCGGCGCGCGCGGGCGATGCTCGCTTCCGAATAACGGCGCCGCCCGATCCGCCCCGCGTATTTTTTCTTCAGGGACATCATGCGTACGAGAGAAGCGCGCGCCCGCGAAGGCGCGATGCGTCCGGTTTCGATCGCCTGCGTAAGGGCGGCGTGCGCTTCTTCAATCCGCCCCGGCGAGCGGCAGAACATGAGACCGTCACTGCCGGCCAGGAAGGATGTCACCGCGAGGGTGCCGCCGTCGAGCGTCGAGTCGATCGCCCCCATTTCCAGATCGTCGGTCAGGACATACCCGCGATAGCCGATGCGGCGGCGCAGCAGGTCGTGCAGGATGCGCCGTGACAGGGTCGCCGGGACACGCTCCCTTCCCTGCAGGGCCGGATAGTGGGCGTGCCCCACCATGATCATCGGCAATCGGGCACTCAATCTGCGGTAGGGAAGGAGGTCGCTTGCCCAGAGTCGCGACCGCGGACGATCGATCGACGGGAGTCGCTCGTGTGTATCGGTGCGCGCGGCGCCCAGGCCGGGGAAGTGCTTCCCGACCGGAAGAATCTTCGCATGGAGGAAGGTCCGCAGCAGGACCCGGGCGAGGGAGATCACCCGGTCAGGATCTCGACCGAGCGCCCGATCCCCGATTCCGTTGGGTGTTCCTGCATCGGAGAGATCAAGAACCGGAGCGAAGTTGACGTCGAACCCGAGGGTGCGCAGTGCAAGCGTCGTCGCCCCTGCCTGCCGTCGGAGCATCGTCGTCGCTTTCGGCCCCGATGCGAGGCTCAGGGGAGGGGGAGAGGCGCCCAGGATCGATCGCAATCGATTGACGCGGCCACCCTCCTGATCGAGGGCGATAAACGGTGGGACCCGCAGTTCCCGGTGAAAGGCGTCATTCAAGGCTCGGACCTGACGTGCGTTCTCGATGTTGCGTCCGAACAGGATGATCCCGCCCGGCTGGATCCTTCTCATGAAACGGATCAGGGCCGGCGACGCGGTCGTACCGTCGAACCCGATCCAGAGCAATTGTCCGGCCCGCTCGCGCGGACCGAGGTCCCTGAGGCTCAGCATCGAGGCACACTCTAGGCGATCGATTCAGGACCGGGCAAGGCCATCCCCGGGGGATCGGCGCATTGAACTTACAAATATGTGATTGAACCTTGACTCGCCTTGCGCGGGACCCTAAATTCGCGATGGGTATGTAGTTTGAGTGAATTATATGCTTATTTAGCTCAAATGCATATGCACCGGTTGATTTCAGGGGATCGAGAATCGCCGCTTGAGAATCGATCGGTATCCAGATATGGTGTTCACTTGCGGATGGAAGCGCGACATCTTGTGCTACGCAATTCCGGACCGTTCTTGACTGGGTGAATAGCCGGTGCTAGCATCCGGCGGTTTCCGCAAAACTGAACGGTAGGGCTCACGCGCGGAGAGCGCTCATGGCCAGAAAGTTCTACACCATCATGGTGGTCCCTCACGCGACCGCGAAGTTCCGTCGCCTGAGGATCTCGAAGCGGTTCCTGATCGCCTCCGGGACGTTTCTGGGCTCCCTGCTCGTCGGCGGATTGATGCTGCCTCACTTCCTGCTGGAATCGAGTCGGCTGCGCGCCAGCGTTCAGCACCTCGCGTCGGAAAACTCCGATCTGAAAAAAGTGAACGAGACGATCGACAAATCGCTGGGGGATCTTCGAGGCAAGTTGTCGGAGTTCGAGACCCAGGCGACCAAGCTGGCGCTCATGGTCGGGGTCGAGGGGATAGAAATGCAGCCGATGGGCGCGGGCGGCAGCTCATTCGACATGAAAGGCCTGTCGCCGAGGGCCTCGCGTTCGATCTTCGAAGGGGAGATCAACACGCTGCGCGAGCGTTCGGGTGCGCTGCAGGACTCGTTCAGGGTGCTTGACATGGCGTTCCAGAAGCAGGCGCTCCTCCTTTCCTCGACCCCCAGCATCTATCCGGTGCGCGGCCTCATGGGGAACGGTTATGGCTGGAGACGCGATCCCTTCACCGGCATGCGTGATTTCCACCAGGGACTCGACATCGTGGCCCCGGTCGGCACCAAGGTCATCTCCCCGGCGGACGGGATCGTCACCAAGGCGGGGCCGGCGGGAGGATTCGGAAACTCGATCGTCGTAGCGCACGGCTACGGGCTCGTGACGAGATACGGCCACCTCGCTTCCTACATGGTGCGTGTCGGCCAGCGCGTCAAGAGGGGCGAGGTCATCGCGCTCGTCGGGTCGACGGGCCGAAGCACCGGGCCCCACCTGCACTACGAGGTTCTCGTTCACAGACGCCATGTCGACCCGGGCAAGTACATCCTCGAAGAATTCCGCAGCTTCTGAATTCCGCAGCGTCTGAATATGCCGCCTCACCGATACGCTTCTCCCGCGTCATCCGTTCTCGCGCGTCTCGGCTTCGATTTTGACTTTCCCTCGGTAATTGTTATAGTTACGACGATTCCGCCGGGCCGATTGTGAGCCGCTAGCGGGGCCGGACAGCCTGTACTTAGGTTCACGTTTCCCCGGCCGAGATCCCACGACATGTCGTCACCGGGGCGCCGG
>JAZGDH010000148.1:0-5332 GCA_036477555.1 Acidobacteriota bacterium | reverse complement strand
TCTCCACCGCATTGCGCTCGGCCCTGCGTCAGGACCCGGACGTCATTCTGGTCGGTGAGATGCGTGACTATGAGACGATCGAGACCGCACTGACCGCCGCCGAGACCGGCCATCTCGTCCTGTCGACGCTGCACACGCTGGACGCCACGGAGACCGTCACGCGGATCATCTCCGTCTTCCCGCCACATCAGCAGAAGCAGATCCGGCTGCAGCTCGCCAGTGTGCTCCAGGCCGTGGTCTCGATGCGCCTGCTGCCGCGCGCAGACGGGAACGGCCGTGTGCCGGCCATTGAGATCCTGAGGACCACCAACTACATCCGCGACTGCATCGAGAACAAGGACAAGACGAAGATGATCCACGACGCCATCGCCAGTGGGACCTCCCAGTACGGCATGCAGACGTTCGATCAGTCGATCTACACCCTGTATAAGAAGGACCTGATCACCATGGAGGAGGCCCTGCGCCGGGCGACCAACCCGGACGAGTTCAAGCTGCGGCTTCAGGGAATCGAATCGACGGCAGAGGGGGCGCAGCGGGAGATGGAGAGCACCCTCAAGACCGGTTTCGAGCAGGGCGCCGCCGCCGGCGGATCGGTTTTCGATCTCTCCCGCGCCCATGGCGCCGGTGGCTCGCCCAAAAAGTAGAGGCGCGGTCCTCGGGGTGCGCAACCCATTGCGCGTCGCCTCTCTCCACCCACCGTTCCTCTTCCCGGAGTCGCCGGCCGATCGAGCGCCGTCCTGCTGGCGGGGTATAATGACGCCCCTCTTGGGACGGACTATGAAAAAGACCAAGCAGACAGGGCACGACATCCGTGGGTCGTTTCTCGATTTCTTCGCCCGCAATGGCCACCAGGTCCTGTCTTCCTCCTCCCTCATTCCGGCGCAGGACCCCTCTCTGTTGTTCACCAACGCGGGGATGAATCAGTTCAAGGATACGTTTCTCGGAGTGGAGAGCCGGCCGTACCGGCGCGCCGCCACGTCGCAGAAGTGCATGCGGGTCTCCGGCAAGCACAACGATCTCGAGCAGGTGGGAAGGACCCCGCGACACCACACCTTCTTTGAGATGCTCGGCAACTTCTCGTTCGGGGACTACTTCAAGAAAGAAGCGATCGCATTCGCCTGGGAGCTCCTGACGAAGGTCTACGGTCTGCCGGCCGCTCGGCTCTGGGCAACCGTCTATCAGGAAGATGACGAGGCCCATGATCTCTGGAAGAGAGACATCGGTCTCCCCGTCTCGCGCATCGTGCGTCTGGGCGAGAAGGACAACTTCTGGTCGATGGGGGAGACCGGTCCCTGCGGCCCGTGCTCCGAGATCCACATCGATCGTGGCGCCCGGAAGGGTTGCGGGAGTGCGCAATGCGACCCGGGGCATGATTGCGGGCGGTTCATGGAATTGTGGAACCTCGTGTTCATGCAGTTCGACCGCAAAGCGGACGGAAGTCTGGCGCCGCTGAAGAAAACCGGCGTCGATACCGGGATGGGCCTCGAGCGAATCACTGCCGTGATGCAGGGTGTCGAGAGCAACTACGAAACCGATCTGATCGCGCCGATCATTGCCGCGGCCGGCGACCTGGCGGAGCGCCTCGGCGGTCGACCCGATGCGTTGGCCCCCGCCGATCGCGAGATCGCCTTCCAGGTGATCGCCGATCACGTCCGCGCCATGACGTTCCTGATGTCGGATGGCGTCGTGCCGAGCAACGATGGCCGCGGCTACGTGCTGCGGCGCATCATGCGCCGAGCGATCCGGTTCGGCCGCTTCCTCGGTATCGAGAAGCCGTTCCTGTGTGATCTCTCGGGATCGGTGATCGACGTCATGAAGGGCGCCTACGCCGATCTCGAGGCGCACCGCGCCCTGGTGGCACAGATGTCCCGCCGCGAGGAGGATCGATTCGCCGAGACGCTTGCCTTCGGGCTGGAGCGCGTCGAGGAACTGGCCCGGGATCTCCTTGCCTCGGGGGAGACCACGCTCCCCGGCGCCGAGGTGTTCAAGCTGTATGACACCTTCGGCCTGCCTATTGATCTGATGCGGGATGTGGCCCAGGCGCGGGGCCTGGTGGTCGACGAGGCAGGCTTCGAGAAGGCAATGAAGGCGCAGCGCGAGCGCTCGCGGCGGGGAATGAAACAGGTGAAGTCGGCCGCCGGCGGTGTCGTCGAGAAACTCCCGGTGCGCGAAATTGAATTCCTGGGCTACCAGGAGACGCGCGTCGAGGGCGCACGCATTCTGGCTTTGCTTCGTGACGATCAGGCGGTGGAGGTTCTGTCGCAGGGAGACGAGGGTCAGGTGCTGCTCGACCGGACGCCGTTTTACGCCGAGGCAGGAGGGCAGCTCGGCGACAGCGGTTTTCTCACCGGTGAGGGGGGCGTCGCTGAGGTGCGTGACACTCAGGCGCCACGGCCGCTGCTGAACCTGCACCTGGTGCGCGTCCGCGAGGGGCGCCTGCGCGCCGGCGACTCGGTGCTTGCCGAGGTCGACCGCGCGCGTCATCTCGCCATCGTGCGCAGCCACGATGCCACCCACCTCGGGCACGCGGCCTTGCGCGACGTCGTCGGTACCCACGTCAAGCAGGCCGGGTCGCTGGTCGGACCCGATCGCCTCCGCTTCGATTTCAGCCACTATGCGCAGCTGTCGGAGGAGATCCTGCGCCACGTCGAGGACGACGTGAATGACGTGATCCGACAGGATCTGCCGATCCGCGCCAGCGTCATGCCGTTCGACGAGGCGCTGCGCCGGGGCGCGCTGGCGTTTTTTGGCGACAAGTACGGTGACACGGTGCGCGTCATCGAGATTCCCGGCTACAGCATGGAGTTGTGTGGAGGAACCCACGCCGCGAGCACCGGCTCGATCGGCCTGCTCAAGCTCACCCAGGAGCGGGGGATCGCCGCCGGCATCAGACGCGTCGAAGCCCTTGCCGGAGAGGGAGCCCTGACCGAGCTGCGCCAGGATCGGAAGATTGTGGATGGCCTGCAGTCGGCGCTTAACGTCGAACGGGCCCGCCTGGGCGATACGCTCGCCTCCTTGCTCGATCAGAACCGGAGCCTGAAGCGTGAGGTCGAGAAGCTGAAGGTCTCGCTCGCCTCCGGAGGAAGCGGGGAGGCGCGGGAGGAGATCCGCGAGATCGATGGCGTCAAGGTGATGGTGCGCGGACCTCAGGACGGGTTGGAGAAGGGGGCCCTGCGGGCTCTCGTCGATCGCAGCCGGGAGCGGCTGCCTTCGGGCGTCATCGTGCAGTGGGCGCGTCGGGAGGGGCGCGCCACGGTGACGACCTCGGTGAGTCGCGATTTGATCCCGCCGCTGCATGCCGGCGCGATCGTCAAGGAGCTCGCGGCGTTGATCGACGGCCGCGGCGGCGGCAAGCCGGATCTCGCCGAAGCCGGCGGAAAAGATTCCGGCGACCTCGGGGAGGCGCGCGATCGGACTTTCGAGATCGTCGAAGGGGCCATCCGCGGAAAAGGAAGGAGCCGATGAGGCGGCTCGAACGCGGCCCCTCGCAATTTTCGGGCAGGCTCCCGGGGTTCGTCCTCCCGGTTCTCGTCTGCCTGACCCTCACAGGCGTGCCGTCGTCGTGGGCCGACGATGACATTCTCTACCGCCGGGACGCCAACGGCACACTCGTCCTGACAAACGTTCCGGATCACGGGGAACTGCAGAGATATCGTGCCGGACGGGTGGCCGCCACGATTCATCGTGGAGACGAGTACCGCGCGATGATCGAGAGCGCGGCCCTTGAACAGGGGATTCATCCGGACCTGGTGTACGCGGTCGTCGAGGTCGAATCGAATTTCAACCCGTGGGCCGTGTCGATCAAGGGAGCCCAGGGACTGATGCAGCTGATGCCGGAGACGGCGCGCAGCCTCGGTGTCGTCAATGCGTTCGACCCGATGGACAACGTCCGCGGAGGGTCACGCTACCTGCGACGACTGCTGGATCGGTTCGGTGGCGACAAGCGTCTGGCGCTGGCCGCATACAACGCCGGCGAGACCGCGGTGCTGGCCGCCAATCGCGCCATCCCCCCCTATCGGGAGACGCGTAACTATGTGCGCAAGGTGCTGAAAAAATTCGGCGAGGGGCGTGCCCCCTATGCGGTCCCCGGCCGGCGCCCGCGAGCCGCCGGGGCAACCCCTCGGCCGGCGCCGATCTTCCGCTATATCGATGAGCACGGGGTCGTCAATTACAGCGACTCCCCGCCGACACGTCCGGGCCCCGAGGCCGAATCGGAGGGCGTCCCGGATTAGGCTCCTGAGGTGCCTAGCCGGGTTTTCCGGTCCCGGACCCGTTCCCGAACAGACCGGGCCGAAGGTCGATCCAGGACTGTGGAATCAGAAGCACGCGAGTTCATCCGTCTCACGCCGAAAGCGGAAATCCATCTGCACCTCGAGGGATCGATCGATCTGGACACGCTCGTCCGCCTCATCGAAAAACGTGCTGGACCGGTGCGGCCCGAGGCACGCAGAGCGCTCGCAGGTCTCTACCGCCATCGCGACTTCCCCGATTTCCTGCGCCACTTCCGCGCGCTCTGTAGCGAGCTGCGCGAGCCCGAGGATTTTGCGTTGATCACGACCGACCTCTGCCGGCGCCTGCAGCGCGACGGCGTCCTGTACGCCGAGGTGATGTGCTCGCCTGGCATTTTCGAGGAGGCCGGAATTCCGATCGACGAGATCCTGGATGCCGTCAGCCGATCGGCGCGCCGTTACCGGGAACTTGAGGGTGGTCCGCGACTCGTCATTCTGCTCGACGGGATCCGTCAATGGGGCATCGAGGGGATGGAGCGGGTCGTCGAGGCGGCGGCAGCGGGACGGCGCAGCGACGTCATCGGGATCGGTATGGGAGGGGACGAAAGATCGCTGCCGACCGCCGCGTTCGCCTCGGTTTATCGTGAGGCGCGGCGGCTCGGGCTCCACACCGTAATCCACGCCGGGGAGTTCGATGGACCGCGATCGGTCTGGGAGGCGATCGATGAGCTTGAGGTGGAGAGGGTCGGTCACGGAGTGCGCAGCGTCGAGGACCACGACCTGGTGGCGGCCCTCGCGCGGCGCGGTATCCCCCTGGAGTGCTGCCCGACGAGCAACATCATGACGGGCGTCGTTTCTTCCTGGGAGTGCCACCCGATCCGCGCGTTGCACAGGGCCGGGGTTCGGGTCACCGTAAACTCCGACGATCCGGCGATGTTCGGGACGACCCTGATCGACGAGTGGGAGGCGCTCGCGGGTCGTCTGGATCTGAGCGCCGGCGAGGTGCTGTCGATCGGCCTGCAGACGGGGCGTGCCACGTTCCTGCCACAGGAAGCGAAGGACGCGCTCCTCGATGCGATGCGCGCGGCGGCCGCCCGCGCCGG
>JAZGDH010000147.1:0-2674 GCA_036477555.1 Acidobacteriota bacterium | reverse complement strand
CCGACGACGATGATCGTCGGCGTCCCGCTCACCCCGTATGAGATGAAGCTGCGTCGTCGGATATCGACGGCGACCTCCTCGAAGAACGGTTCCTGCCGGTTTTCCAGGAAGGCAGCCACATGGGCGGCGTCTTCGTCAGTGATCGCCAGCGCCGGCAGTCGTTCGGCATCGGCATAGGCCAGCACCTCCGGCACCGCCGCCTTGCACGGCTTGCACCAGGTCGCCCAGTAGAAAAGGAGGTGCGGACGACCGTCGACCTCGGGCAACGCCACCCGGCTCACCGATTCCAGACCGCTCGGCAGTCGTGGCGCCTCGTCACCCACCTGGGGAGGGCTCTCGAGCTTCGGCCACTCGAGCGGATAGGGGTGCAGCAACAGGGTCGACTCGAAGCGCTCGTCTTCGGCGATCTCCGCGCCGGCCCGGAGCACGGCGAGCTTCAGCGGCGTCTTGCGCGGTGAGGTCATCGTCCACTCGCGGAGTTGTCCGAACGCCTCGAACGGTTTGCCGGGCGGCCCCAGAATGATGTCCCCGGTCTCCAGTCCCGCAGCCATCGCCGGCGATTCGGGGAAGACCGCTCTCAACCAGGTGGCGCCCGGCGGCAGTTCCCTTCCCGATCGGAGTGCACTGGGAACCTGCCCGAATCGAACACCGAGCCAGGACGGTAGCAGCTCTTCCAGAAGTTCGATCTCATCCGCCAGCGGGGGGAACCGATTGAGCGGAGGTCTGGCGGCGGCCAGCCGTTCCTGGGGCAGAACGCCCGGCTCGAATGCTTCGCACTGCTCCAGATCCTCCAGTGCCTGTCGCTGCTGCCGGCGCCGGTCCTCCGCCGCCTCCGCTGCCGGCTCCGTATCGAGGAGCACCCGGCCGGCGATCCCTGTCAGAACGGTTCGCATTCGGCGCAGGACACCATCGCGCACCTTCATGCGCCAGCCCGCCTGCGCCGCCCGCCCGGCGCGACCGCGCAGATCCTCGAGCCGCGCCCAGATATCCGGCTGGCTTCGAGCGTGGGCTTCGAGCGTGGGCAACAGCTCATCAAGAAGGGCGCTGCGCTGATCCGGGGTGAGAACCTGGAGCGCCTTGTCGGCGAGCCGGGTCTTCCAGACAGGCCTCTCTTCCCGGAAGCTCGTCAGGTTTTCCGCCTTGACGCTGTCGAGCGTCATCTGCCAGCGCCTGGCGTAGACTTTCACCCGCTCATTCAGCGCCTCGACATCGGCGCGAGCAGCTTCGATCTCCTTCAGTGATCGGGGTGAGAAGGTCCCGTAGGCTTCTCCGAGTCGATCGAGAAGCCGGATCTCCGGCTCCCAGTCGGCACGATCCCGCCATGCCTCTTCCAGCAGACGCTCGACCAGGGCCTCCACCGTCTCGCCACGGAATTCCGCCTCCTCCGCCACCAGGCGCCCGAGGTAAGAGTCTGAAGTCCGCAGCGGCACGTCGGGCGTGCCGTCGGTGACGAGGACCTCGAGGTGAGCGTCGGCGGTCGAGACGTTGCGCTTGAGGGCGTCGATGAAACGAAACGCGTGGCCGAGCCGATCCCGATCCCGTCCTTCCGGGTAGCATCCGTAGGCCGGCAGATCACGGACGGTGGAGAAGAACCCGCAGACGCCCCCCGAGGGCTCGTCCGATCCATCCTCGAACATGGCGCTGGCGAAGCTGCCCGAGTAGCACTGGCTCATGACCATCGCGGTGCGCATCCCGGGCGGAAGGAGGTCCAACATCTCCCTGAGTTCGTTCACCGTCAGCTTTTCGTTCCAGAGAGAGATGGCGCCGTTGTCGAGATCATCCCGGTTCGCCGTTCCGTGATCGGTGACGAACAGCAGCAGGAAATCATTCGGATCGAGCTTCCGCCCGACGCTGTTGAACCACCTCCTCAGCATCCGCTTGCGGGCCGGCCGTATCTCCACGCCCTGCCAGTCCGTGTTGGTCAGTTCCGTTTCCGGCTTCAGGCGCTGCCCCGGCCCGGTTCCCTTGATCAGCCAGAACCCTTCCGGGATGGTGTCCCGCACAGCGAGATCGGGGGCGTCGCGTTCACCATCGGCCGAGAAGACATGAATGCGCTCGCGCGGCACCCCGCGCGATTCCAGCAGGGCGACCATGTCCTCGAGATGATGAAGATGGCTCTGGTAGTTGATCTCGGGCTTCGAGCCCCCGTTGATCAGAAGGGCGTGCATCACGCCGGAGGTCGGCTCCCCCGCGTGCGACGACGTCAGGGGAACGAGGAGGAGCAGCCCTAGCAGGTGCCACGGCAGCGATCGTGAGGTGCATCGTGGATCAACGGATTCGGTTCCCGGTCGACTCGGCCTGAGTTTCATCCTGAGTATTATAAGAGCGACCCCGCGGTGGAGGCGAATCCGTGAGAGACTACGGCGAATCGGGTCGGGCCGGGCACAATGAGAGAAACGGTCTACGGACATAAGAAGCGGATCGATTTCTTCCTGACCGCGATCAGGAAGCGCCAGCAATCCTGGCGGAAGCCGGAAACCTCGACCCGCATTCTCGACGTCGGATGCGGGACCGGTGTGATGGTGACCCGGCCGCTGGCACAGTGCGGCTTTCAGGTCGTCGGCATCGATGTCGACACGGAATCGATCGGGCACGCGAATCGTCATTCCGGGAATGAGGCGCTGCCGAACCTGTCATTCGTGGCCGGCCGCCTCGAGGATCAGGACTGGCGGGG
>JAZGDH010000146.1:0-6062 GCA_036477555.1 Acidobacteriota bacterium | reverse complement strand
CAGCTCTCGACGGAATCCTTCTTCGAACTGGTTCCGATTGATCTGGCCGGTACGGAAAAGAGCCTGGTAACGCTCGATGCCGATGAATCTTCCGTTTTCCTGGAGCGAGGGGTGTTTCGTGATCATCTCGGCCAGCTCGCGATCCGTGACGCGAATCCCCTGAGCGAGGGCCTCCTGATGAACGAGCTCCTCGTCGATGAGCGAGTTGATCGCCTGGACGCCGATCCGGATGAGGCCACGCTGCTGCTCGTACTGATCGCCCAGCAGGTTACGGTACCGGGCATCGAGCTGCCGGGCGACGTTCTGAAAAGAGGCGATCGAAATCGACTCTCCATTCACATTGGCAGCCCATCCCGAGTCCCGGCTCGCGGGCGGGGCGCTGCCGCCCGGCACAAACACCCACCAGAGGAACATGATGACGATGATCATGAGAATCCATTTGAGATAACGGAACAGGTTGCGCATCTGCTGGAGCATTGCCTGGCCTCGACCGGCGCACCCCGGGGGTCGCCTTGAAAATCCGGGAATCACGGGAGTTTACCGGCCGCCGGGGGGGGGTGCAAGCGACTTTTCTTGCCTCGCTGCCTCTCGTCCCTATATTTGATCTGTTATCCGGGGGGGGGCGAATCCCGTCGTATCGGGCGAGGATGGGCCTAACCTGCTGGATTGCCGTTGCTTACGCGGCACGGGCCGGATCGATGGGCGATCCGGACGGGGGGGCGATGTCGAGCCATAGACCCAAGGTTCTTCTCGATTGGGCCACGATTTCCTACAAGAGCCTGATGCGCGGGATCGTTTATCTGATCCTGCTGATCGGGATCGGGGGCCTTTTTTTCTACCTGAGCGCCGCCCGCCGGGCCAGCCCGGAGGACAGGGCGATGAGGGAAATCAGCCGGGCGGAACGGATGCTGAAGGAAGCCCGATCCACGGCGGGCGACGACCCTGAAATGGGGCAAATCGTCGGCCGCTCGGGAACGCTGATGGAGGCGGCGCGCAACTCGTTCGAGCGGGAAGAGTTCGACGAAGCGCGGGCGGCGGCGTTGCAGTCGCAGTCGTTCGCCCAGCGTGTCCTGAGGGGTTCGTCCGCTCAAGCATTCACGGCACAGATCTACCGGTATGAGGGGGACGTCAAGATCAAGCGGTCGCGGCAGTTCGTCTGGGACGGGGTCAAGGCCAGCACGACGCTACGCGTCGGCGACCAGATCAAGACCGCCAGCAACGGCTCGGCGCAAATCATCTACTTCGATGGCACCATTACGACCATCCGTCCCGGATCGCTCCTCGAAATCCGGGAACTGTCGGAGGATCCGACGACGCGGGTGCGGCGCGTGCGGGAGAAACTGAATTTCGGCGGCGTATCGGCCACAATGACCGGCAGCAACGTGGCCGGCTCGTACCACGAGGTGACCACCGACTCGGTCGCCATGCGCGCGAACAGCAAAGCGCAGTTCGACGTCGACTACGACGCCAAAACGAAGAGGACGAAAACGCAGGTAAGGACCGGCCGTGCCGAAGTGAAGATGGCCGGCTCGACGCTGACTCTCAGATCGCGTGAGCGGCTGGAACTCCAGAACGAGAAGGTCGTCCGCCGGGACAGACTCCTGGCCACACCGTCTCTGCTCGACCCGAGCGACCAGAGGGTTTTCGTTCACCGCGATCCCAAGAAGGCCACGACCTCGCTGCGCTGGTCCAAGGTGGAGGGGGCGAGCCGCTACCGGCTGCAGATCTCGCCCTCTTCTCTGTTCGGAAACATTCGGCTCGACCGCAAGGGAGTCAAGTCGTCGCGCGTCAAGATCGCCGGCCTCAGGAAAGGAACCTACTACTGGCGGGTGGCGGCGATCGACAAGAAGGGTGTGCAGAGCGCCTACTCGGAGTCGCGCAAGTTCAAGGTGACGAGTACCCGCGTCGGTCGCTCTGAAGATTCCACGCCGCCGATGCTGGAAGTGATCGAGTTCCTGCCGACCGGGCACCTGGTGATCATCAAGGGTCGGACTGAGCCGGGGGCGCTGCTGACGATCGACGGCAATAAAATCGACGTCTATGACGACGGTTCGTTCACGGCTGTCGTCCGGATGAAGCACGAGGGATACAACAATCTGAACATCGTGGCGCAGGATTCGGCCGGGAACACGAGCCGGACCAGCAAGAGGGTGTTCGTGGAGTCCTTCTAGGAGCCTGTCCGGGGATTGCATGGGGCCGCGCGCTAAGACCATCCTGGTCATCCTCGGCAAGGGTGCGACGCCCCGCGCCGTGCTCGGGCCCGGTCCGCGCTCGGCCGCGTTTCAGACGGTGCGATGGCCGCGCCTGAGCCATGAGATCTCCAGGCTCGGCCGCGTCGATGCGATCCTCTATCCGGCGGATGAACGGGAATCGGGGCCGGTCGATCGCCTGGCCCGACTTCGAAGGCTGGCTCCCGGCGCTTTGCTCCTGCCCTACCGAGTCGCTGGTCGAGGCGGTCGACGTCCGGCCCGTCGAGCCCCCGCCGCTACGTTGGCGACCCCCCTCAGCCCCGAATCGATCGAGGCGGTGGTTCTGCGTGAGCGCCAGCTGGGTGCGGCTCGCCAGAGGGTGCGGATGATCGCGAGCCGGGGACGCGAACGCGAGCAGAAGCTGCGATCGTTCGCGGCGATCGTGAGAGCGACCGGTCGCGAACTCGACCCCCACCGCATCATCGATCTAGCGATGGGCGAGGTTCGGCGTTTTCTCAACCCGCGGGCGTGGCTCTTCCTGCGCGCCGATCCGGATCTGGGCATCCTGACCATCGAGCAGGTGGAGGGAGAAGGGCTGGCTTTCCTCAAGGGGCGCCGGTTGGCCCTCGGGGAGGGCCTCGCCGGTCGAGCCGCTCAAAGAAGGCAGCCGGTGCTGGTGGAGGAGGTGGGCCTCAGGGGAGCGGAGTCGATCGCTCCGGAGCTGCCCGATACTCTGAACCCGCGTTCGGTCATCGCCGTGCCGCTATTGAGCCGCGGCCGTGTCATCGGTGTGCTGGAGGCGGTGGACACCTCGACGGGGCGGCCGCTGCGTGCGGCCGACGCCCGCCTGCTCGCGCTGCTTCTCGAGCCGGCGGCCGTCGCCATCGACAACGCCCTCCTGCTCCGAAAGTCAGAGGAATTGTCGATCACGGACGATCTGACCAGACTTTATAACTCCCGGTACCTCAACGCGACGCTGCGCAGTGAAGTCGAGAGGAGCAAGAGGTACAGAACGCCGGTCTCCCTCATCTTCCTGGACCTGGACGGCTTCAAGAACGTCAACGATCAGCACGGGCATCTATTCGGCAGCCGTACGCTGGTGGAGGTCGCCGCAGCGATAAGGGAGACCGTTCGCACCATCGACGTCGTCTGTCGGTTCGGTGGGGACGAGTTTACCGTCATCCTCCCGCAGACCGGGCCGGAGGGCGCCTTCATCATCGCCGAGCGCATCCGGCTACAGATCGCAGAAACCGTCTTTCTGCGCTCGCATGGGCTGGAAGTACGGATCTCGGCCAGTATCGGCATCGCCTCGTTCCCCGACCATGGCCGCACCAAGGACGATCTGCTCGCCCGGGCCGATCAGGCAATGTATGTCGTCAAAGGACAGGGAAAGAACGGAGTGGCGCTCGCCGAGACCGAGAGCCCCAGGCCCATCTTCGTGCCAATCACGCGCTGATTGCAGGAAGTGTTTGAAAAAAAGGACCTTTTCCGCTGAGCCAATAAATTGACTTTGCCCCGGTGCGGCCCTAATATTATGAATCGTGAGCCGGTCTCCGAATCATTGATCCTCCGGTCACGCCGTGATCGTTCCGCGGCGGATCGGAGATGGCGACCGCTGCGCCGCGCACGTTGGAGGAAGTTGTGGGAACCTCGCTGGCCTGGACGCCTCGTTCGGTACTGAGTCTCTTCTCCAATGATCTCGCGATCGATCTCGGGACGGCGACGACCCTCGTCTACTCCAAGGGGAAGGGAATCGTCCTGTGTGAGCCGTCGATCATCGCCGTGAATCAGCGTAACGGTCGTATCGAGGCGGTCGGCAAGGAAGCCAAGGAAATGCTGGGGCGCACCCCCGCCAACATCATTGCGATCCGGCCGATGAAGGATGGCGTGATTGCCGATTTCGAGCACACTGAAAAAATGCTCGACTACTTTATCAAGAAGGCGCATAACCGTTCTCTCGGGGTGCGGCCGCGCATCGTCATCTGTGTTCCTGCCGACATCACTCAGGTCGAGAAGCGGGCGGTCAAGGATTCCGCCTACCGTGCCAAGGCTTCCGAGGTCTATCTGGTCGAGGAAGCGATGGCCGCCGCAATCGGGGCCGGGCTGCCGGTCACCGAACCGACCGGGAACATGATCGTCGACATCGGGGGCGGCACGACCGACGTGGCCGTCATCTCGATGGCCGGCATCGTGTACTCGCGCTCGGTGCGGATCGCGGGCAACCGGATGGATGAAGACATCATTCAGTACATCAAGAGGAAGTACAACCTGCTGGTGGGGGAGCGCACTGCGGAGGAGATCAAGATCAACATCGGATCCGCGTTCCCGCTCGAGGAAGAGTTAACGATGGAAATCAAAGGCCGCGACCTCGTCGAGGGGATTCCCAAGACGCTCGTCATCTCGGATGAGGAGATTCGCGAAGCGCTCTCCGAAACGGTCTCCAATATCATCGAGGCAGTTCGCGTCGCCCTCGAGCAGACCCCGCCCGAACTCTCGGCGGACATCGTTGACAAGGGGATTGTCCTCACCGGCGGAGGATCCCAGCTGAAGAATCTGGACAAGCGGCTTCGCGAGGAGACCGGCCTCCCCGTCTCGATGGCGGACGATCCGCAGGCTTCGGTTGTGCTCGGAACGGGGAAGATGCTGGATGACTTTAATCTCCTGCGTAAGATCGCGCTCGACTGATTGCATCGGCAGCACCTGCCCCCGTCACATGGATCGGTTCTGAGTCGATGTCGGGACTCCTCACCGAACGCAGGCCCTTTCTCCTCCTGATGGGCCTCCTGGCCTTCAATCTCATCCTGATGTCCTCGCGTGTCCGCAGCGACGGCGAAGGATCCCTGCTCGCCCGCGGGATCCTCACGGTTGCCTCTCCATTCCTCAAGGCAAGTGCGGCAGTCGGGAGCGGCACGGCGCACACCTGGCAGGCATACATCTATCTGATCGATGTCGAGGAGACGAACGAGAGGTTGCGAAGCGATCTCGACGGGCTGCGCGCGCAGGTGCACGGCATGGAGGAGATGAGCAACGAGATGGAGCGCCTGCGGGGCCTGCTCGATCTCCAGGAGAGTCTGGACGCGGAATCGACCGCGGCGCGGGTGATTGCGCACGGAACGGGACAGGGGGTGCGCACGCTTCTCCTGAACCGGGGTGAGCGGCACGGCGTGCGCATGAGCGATCCTGTGGTGACGTCCCGCGGGCTGGTCGGTCGGGTGATCGAGGTCGGCCCGGCGATCAGCAAGGTGCAGACCCTTGCCGATCCGAACTTCGGGGTTGCCGCGCTGATCCAGCGCACCCGGGTACAGGGCCTGGTCGTCGGGGAGGGAGAGACCGGCTGCCGGATGGAGTATGTGATGGAGCTTTCGGATGTCGAGGTCGGTGACGTGATCATTACCTCGGGTCTCGATCGGATCTACCCCAAAGGGCAGGTGATCGGCATCGTCACGGATCTCGGCGAGGGGGAGGGGTTGACCCAGTTCGTTGGTGTCCAGCCCGAGGTCGAATTCCGCCGCCTTGAAGAGGTGCTGGTGCTCCACCCGGCTGCGCGCAACGGCGGGAATAATTCATGGTGAATGCTTTCGTACGCTCGGTCCTCGCCATCGTGGCGGCCGGCATGGCGCAGGTCCTGCTGGCCTCCTATGTACCCGCGCTGGCGCGACGCTGCGATCCGTTCACCATCCTGGTCGTCTACTACGGTCTGACACGGCCGCAATCGGGGGCGATGCTGATGGCGACCGGTGCGGGCCTCGTGCAGGACTCTCTGCTCGGAGCGATTCTCGGTCTCGCCGGATTCAAGAAAACACTGATGGCCTACCTCATCGGTTCTCTCGGGTCTCTCTTCATGCTGAACCAGGCGATCCCGCGATTCGGCAT
>JAZGDH010000145.1:0-4748 GCA_036477555.1 Acidobacteriota bacterium | reverse complement strand
TGTACGTGTAATCGCGACGGGTCTCGCCGTTTCCAAACCTCGGCAGCGGCAACCCCCGATCGATCAGTCGCGTGAACTTATGGATCGCCATCTCGGGCCGCTGCCGAGGCCCGTAGACCGTGAAGAGTCGGAGGCAAAAGACGTTGAGCTGATAGAGCGCGTGATAGGTCGCACACAGCAATTCCCCGGACCGCTTGGTTGCGGCGTACGGGGAGATCGGCTCATCCACCGGGTCTTTCTCGGAGAAGGGAACCTTCGGGTTGTTACCATAGACCGACGAGGACGAACCGAAAATGAACTTACCGATACCGTGGCGCCGGCATGCCTCGAGAAGAACTGCGGTGCCGTTGAGATTGACGTCGACGTACAGAACGGGCTGCTCGATCGACGGGCGGACCCCCGCGCGGGCTGCCATGTGCACGACGACACCGATTGTATGGGTGTCGAAGAGCCCGTCGACGAGCTTCTCGTCCCTGATGTCCCCCTCGACGAGCCGGAGCCGTGCCTGCCCGCGCAGAAAATCAAGGTTCCTCCGCTTGATCGCGGGGTCGTAGAATTCGTCGAAATTATCAAGGACCACGACTTCGTGTCCCTGCGCGAGAAGTTCCACGACCAGGTGCGAACCGATGAAGCCGGCTCCGCCGGTCACCAGAATCTGCGACATTGTCGTTCAAAGCCTCCGGATCTTTTCGTGCCCGGCGCGTACCTCCCGGGTGGCGTTTCTCGTATCCACCACACACCGGGCATTCTTGACGATGAACTCATAGTCATACGATGAATGATCGGTCACGATGACGACGACATCCGCCTGACGGAGCGCATCCTTGTCGAGGCCCACGCTGCGGTACGACTGCCCCCCATCGATGACAATCTCTTCCGCATGGGGATCGTTGAATCGGATGTCGGCGCCACGATCCGCGAGCAGCTTGATGATATCCAGTGCAGGAGATTCACGGACGTCACCCACGTCCCTCTTATAGGCGGCGCCCAGGATGAGAATCCGCGCGCTCCGCACACTTTTCCGCTGTTCGTTGAGCGCCTCGACAACACGCGCCACGACATGCTGCGGCATGCTGCCGTTGATTTCGGCCGCCAGTTCGATGAATTTCGCGTGATAGTTCAGCGTTTTCAATTTCCATGACAGATAGTGGGGGTCGATCGGGATGCAGTGCCCACCCAGACCGGGCCCCGGATAAAAGGGCATGAAGCCGAACGGCTTGGAAGCCGCGGCATCGATCACCTCCCACACGTTCAGACTCAGGCGATCACACATCACGGCCATCTCATTGACAAGAGCGATGTTGACGCTGCGGAAGGTGTTCTCGAGAAGTTTGACCATCTCCGCCGATCGGGTGTCGGAAACGCGAATCACCCTGTCGATGACCTGCTCGTAGAGGGCCTGCGCCACGCGGCCGCAATCGCCGGTGATCCCACCGACGATCTTGGGGGTGTTGCGGATGCCGAATTGCGCATTTCCCGGGTCGACCCGTTCAGGTGAGAAGGCCAGGAAGATGTCCCGGCCGGCTCGCAGTCCCCTCGATTCAATTCTTGGTTGAATGATCTCCTCTGTGGTTCCGGGATAGGTCGTGCTCTCGAGAACCAGCACCATGCCGGCGTGCAGGTGGGGCAGCGCCGCATCGAGGGCCGACACGATGTAAGAGATGTCCGGGTCCCGCGTCTTGCGAAGCGGAGTCGGGACGCAGATCACGGCCGCGTCGACGCCATCGAGCACGGCGAAGTCGCTCGTGGCTTTCAGCCGACCGCCGCTCAGGGCCGATTTCAATCGACGATCCGGCACATCCGGGACATGGGAGTGTCCATGCGCGATCTCCGTAACACGATCCCGATTGACGTCGATCCCCTGAACCTTGAACCCTCCCAGAGTGAACTCGCAGGCCAGAGGCAGGCCGACGTAACCCAGGCCGATCACGGCCACCGAGGCCTTTCGGGATTGCAGTTTCGCGATCAATTTGTCGGCTGCAGCGTTCCGTCCATGGGTCGAGGGCCGGCATCGTCTGGCCGACCGACCGGCCGGGGTCCGGGACCGACCTCGCCTTCCGGGGGCCCGGCCGCTACTCTTCGTCATTCGCCGCCCCGTCGTCCCCCTTTACCTCACCCGGGTCTTTGAACAAACCCCTCTCTTCCTCCTCACGGGCCCGCCGTTTCGCGCCTTTCTTGCCATAGTGGCGGATCACGGCCTTGCCGATCCTGCTCTTCCGCATTCCGGCCATGATGTCGCGGAGCCCCTCGTACACCTCCGGATCGTTGACGATCCCTCCCAGGCTGCCCTTGCCGCCGTCGATCTTTCGGAGGATTGACTCGGCATGCCCCGTGGTCTTCTCGAGGTTGCCCAGGATGCGGGATGCGTAGGCCTCGTCGTTCATCAGGCGGGCCACGAGCCCTTCCCCTTCCGAGATATCCATTGCGGTCTTGCGCAGCGCAGCGGTTGTGTCCCGAAGATCCCTGATCGCTTCCAACGCCGCTCCGTCATCAGCGGTGAGCTCGTGGACAAGCCCGCCTCCGCTGTCCAGCTGCTCCATGATCGAGCGGAGGTGGGAGAGAGCTTCATCGATGTTCTCCGCCTGTCGCTGCGAGAACGCGTCGTCGATCAGGAGCATCCCGGCAAATCCCCGCCCTTGCTCCACACCCTCGAGCATTCGACGCACCGAAGCCAGGCTCCCCTCGAAATTCTCCAGCCCGCTCCGACCGAACTCCGGGTTGTGGATCATTTCCTGCACGATGCCGCCGCCTCGATTGATGGCGATCAGAAGATCCCGCAATGACGCGGTGATCTCCTTGACGTCGTCGGCGATGCTCTGCCCCGTTTGAATCGTCTGATCCAGGACGGAGACTCCCGGAGGAACGAATTCACCCGGTTCGAGGCCCGGTCTGGTGGGATCCCCCGGCGTCAACTCGATGTATTTGTCCAGCGACAGGTAGGACAGTGATTTCAGATAGGCACGGGAGCCGCTGCGGATCCGGCTCGCGTATGTCCTATCCACGCTGATCACGACTTTGATCCTGTTCTCCCGGATGTCCTCGGGAAACTGGATGCTCTCGACGGTGCCGATCTGCACACCGACGAGCTGCACCGGTGATCCCGAGGCGAGACCGCCGGTGTTCTCGAAATCCGTCCAGTAGCGGACCTTGGGAACCCAGAGCCGTGATTCCTTGCTGATCGCCATCACGGCGACCGCAAAAACGATCATTCCGAGCGCCACCACGGCACCCACGCTCAGCTCTTTCGTTGCCCTAGACAGCGCCATCGTCTCCCTGCCTTCCGCCGCTCAGGAACCGGCGGAGTCGAGGCTCGGTGCTGGCGCGGGCCTCATCGACCGTGCCGACGAAATGCATGCGCCCCTCAAAAAGATACCCGATCCGATCCCCCACGAAGAACGCGCTTTCAATATCATGGGTGACGACGACCGAGGTCACCTCCAGCCTCTGCTGCATATCCCGAATGAGCCTGTTAATCGTGTTGGCTGTCACCGGATCGAGACCGGTCGTCGGCTCATCGTACAGGATGCACTGCGGATCCATGGCGATCGAACGGGCCAGGGCGGCCCGTTTCTTCATCCCCCCTGACAGCTCCGCGGGCATCAACGCCTCCGCCCCCTCGAGCCCCACGAGAGCCAGCTTCGAACGCACAATCTCCAGAATCTGCCTCTCGTCCAGATCGGTGTGCTCCCTCAGCCCGTAGCCGATGTTGTCGGCAACGCTCATCGAGTCGAATAGCGCGCCGCCCTGGAAGAGCATGGCGACCTTCTTGCGCACCGGCACCAGCTGGTCTTCGTCGTAGTCGACGATGTCTTCCCCATCCACGAACACGCGGCCGCCATCCGGGCGATGTAATCCAATGATGTGCCGGATCAGAACCGACTTACCACTCCCACTCCCGCCCAGAACGACCATCGTCTCACCGCGGCGGATTTCAAAGCTGATCCCCTCGAGCACCTTTTTCGCGCCGAACGCCTTGTAGACATCTTCGAACCGGACGAATGACTCTTCCATCGGCGACCGTCAGAACGCGAGGAAGAACTTCGTCAGGAAGAAATCGCTGATCAGCACACACAGCGACGAGGCCACCACCGTCTGCGTCGTGGCCCGGCCCACTCCGTCGGCCCCGCCCTCGGCCCTCATACCGTTATGGCACGCGATGAGGGCGATGAACAACCCGAAGACGACCGACTTGCCCAGCCCGCTGAGCACGTCCTGAAGACTGAGGGCCAAGGTGACGTGCTGAAGGTAGAAAGCCGCCGGCTGGTTCAGCGTCGTCACCGCCATGACCATCCCTCCGAGAATCCCGACGAAATCGGCCAGGATGACGAGAATCGGGAGCATGATCAGGATCGCGATCACTTTCGGGACGACCAGCTTGCGAACAGGACTGGCCGCCATGGCGCGAATCGCGTCGATCTGCTCGGTCACCTTCATGGTGCCGATCTCGGCCGTGATCCCGGCGCCCACCCTCCCGCCGACCATCAGGGAGGTCAAGACCGGCCCCAATTCCCGCACCAGCGACAATGCAACCACATCGCCGACGAAGAGCTTCGCGCCATACGCAGCCAGCGAATACGAGGTCTGCAGCGCGAGAACCATGCCGGTAAACAGCGCCGTGACCGTGGCGATGGCGAGCGATTTAACTCCAAGATGATGAAGCTGGTCGAACAGGACGTGCCACTCCGGCTTCCTGCGGACAGACTCCCTGACGGTCTCAGCGAAGAGCAGAGAAAAAGCCCCGATATGAC
>JAZGDH010000144.1:0-2754 GCA_036477555.1 Acidobacteriota bacterium | reverse complement strand
ACCTCGTCGCGGCTCTTCCCGGCATCGATGAGCGGCCGGATCCGATCCCGCACCTTCACCAGCATGGCGCGGTAGTCGCGCAACTCCTTTACGCTCGCCAGCGGACCGTGTCCGGGGATGATCGTCGTGTCCGGTTTCATCAAATCGAGGGCCCGGTCGACCGCCAGGATTATCCCGTCGATCCGACCGCCCGTGCCGGCGTCGATGAACGGGTACATTCCGTTGAAGAAGATGTCGCCCAGGTGGGCGACGTTCGCCTTCTCGAACAGGATGATCGAGTCGCCGTCCGTGTGGGCCGCCTCGACGTGGACGACGCGCAGCACATCGTCGTTCCAGTGGAACGTCATCTCCTCGGTGAAGGTGATGGCCGGCAGCGCCGCCGCGGGGGACGGTCCCGTTCGCATATCGAACGCAGCAATGAACTGCTCCACGCTCATCCGCTTGCGGACGTTCTCGTGCGCCACGATGAGAGCGCCGGCCTTTCCGAGGTTTTCATTGCCGCCGGTGTGGTCCCCGTGCCAGTGGGTGTTGACGACGAAACGGACCGGTTTGTCGGAGACCGAGGCGAGGGCGGCGGTGATCCTCTCGGTGAGCGGGGCGTACTGGTCATCGACGAGAAACGCTCCGTCCGTCCCGACCGACAGCCCGAGGTTTCCGCCGCGCCCCGTCAGCATGTAGATTCCCCGGCCCACCTTCTGTACATCGATCTCTACATCGTCCATCTCGCTCTGACTGAAGGCCGGCCCTGAGATGAGGAGGATCAGGCCGATGAGAATGCAGGAATAAAGGATGTCTATGGTTCGTCTGGGGAGTGGCAGGCGCATCGGTGTCATCTCCTGAAGATAGGGGTCACGGACGCCGCTCGAAGGCAGGTCGTCTCCAATTTTATTTTCGAAGGGGGCAGTCTACAGACCGGATCGCCGCATCGCAACAGCCCGGGGCAACAGGCCGGGCGGCCAACGCCTCAAAAGGCCGATTCGATCGAGCGCAGGGGGTCCAACTGACCCTCGGTCGGCTCGGCTCAGCAGTACCACGGCTCGGAAAGCCGCGGCGGCCGGCCCTTGTCGTGGGATGGGGGAGGGGCGGTCAGGGCTTCGGGCGCGTGGGATTCGGCCAGCCCCGCCGCCCGATCGGCGGCGCACCGGATGCGCCGGAATGTCACCCACGGATCCTCCTGCGCGCGCGCCGCGTCCTCGACGAGGGCGGTGACCTCACGATGCAGCCGATCCATCCCGGGATCGGGGTGGGTCCATGAGTAAGTGAAGCGCTCGGGATCGAGCGGTCCCAGGTGGTCCCG
The DNA here is from genome assembly GCA_036477555.1 of Acidobacteriota bacterium. Classification (GTDB taxonomy): domain Bacteria; phylum Acidobacteriota; class Polarisedimenticolia; order Gp22-AA2; family Gp22-AA2; genus JAPUIN01. The sequence goes on along the minus strand of JAZGDH010000144.1, from coordinate 1,457 downwards.
TAGTTCGGAATGATCGAGCAGGAGCGAGCCGGGCGGGAGAAGGAGGCGGATGGAGAGCTGAACCGGATCGAGATGCAGGATCAGATCCTCGTCCTCCACGAACTGCAGCAGATCCCGGTACTCGTTCAGCGAGGTCCACGGCGTGAAGGGGACGAACGACGGACGCGGGGCGATCCCGGCGGCGCGGACCCGCTGCAGCGCAACGGGGACGTCGGTGCGCGTATGACCCTTGTCCAGGATCGACAGGACGCGGTCGCTGAGAGACTCGATCGCCGTCGTGATGAACAGGCACCCCATCTCGCGCATCCCGGGCAGCAGATCGCGCCGGACGAGAAGGTGCTCGATCTTGGCGGTGAAATCAAAAGTCAGATCGGGGAACTCGTCATGCATCGAATGCAGGATAGGCAGAACATGTCCGGGCCCGTTGAGGAAATCGGGATCGCCGAACGTGATGTGAGTGGCCCCGTCGGCAACCTGCCCGCGAATGTCGGCCAGGACCACCTCGCGCGGGACGACGAAGAACCGCCCCTCGTAGACGGCCGGGATCGGGCAGTGGCGGCACAGGTACAGACAACCGCGGCTGGCCTCCACGTAGCCGGCGACCCGGGAAAGACCATCCGCTTCGAGACTGGCGTAGCGGTGCAGGGGCGGCAGATTGTCGCGGCGCGGCACCGCGAAATGAATCCGGTCGATGAATGGCGCCGAGTCTGTGCCCCGGGTGCGCACCCCGGGCTGGCCATCTCCAGTGCCTCCGCCGTCGATCGCCACGATCAGCCGGACCAGCGGGTCCTCGAATTCGCCGCCGATGATCGAATCGGCGCCCGCCTCCAGCAAGGTCCCGGCGTTGAGTGATGCATACAGGCCGAACAGGCAGATGTGGCACCCCGGGTTGACGGCGCGTACCCGCTCCACGAGCCGGGCGCCGATCCGGAGGGCCGTGTGCATCGGCACGGCGACCGCAACAATGCGCGCCGCCACCACCGCGTCATGCCGGAGACGTTCCACGGCCAGATCGAGGACTGCCGCGTCATAACCGGCCTCACGCAGGCGGCCGGAGGCGGAGGCGATCGACAGGGGCTGGTGCCCCAGTTCGTAGCACGAGACGAGGAGGATGGCGCCTGGTTGCTTCAGGGAATGCGGATGGAGGTGGGGCAAGGCAGTCTCTCGTGCGGTCGGGCGACCCGCGGACTTATTTCGAGGGCTGGTAGTACGGGTTGGTTCCTCCGGCGTGGTCGGTCTGATCGATCACACCGGCGATCTGCGGGATCTCTTCCTTCAAGGTCGACTCGATCCCGTGCTTGAGAGTCACATTGACCATTCCGCAGCCCTGGCAGCCACCACCAAGCATCAGGTAGACGACGTTCTCCTTGACGTCCAGAACATCGACGAATCCACCGTGACCGGCGATCGCGGGGTTAATCATCTCCTCGATGACCTTCTTGACCTTTTCCTTGACG
>JAZGDH010000143.1:0-6281 GCA_036477555.1 Acidobacteriota bacterium | reverse complement strand
GCGAGGGCGCCAAGACGAAGATCCGGAAAATCGACTTCGTCGGGAACTCGATCTTCACGGATCGCGAGCTGCGCAAGATGCTGAAGGTGACGAAGGAGGCGTTCTGGCTCACCTCCTGGGCGTCCCAAAAGCCGCTCTATCACCCGGCCAAGCTGGACCAGGACGCGGAAAACATCCGCAACAGCTATCGGGCGGCGGGTTACCTCGACGTGGTGATCAAGCCCGAGGTGGTGGATCTCGAGTCGGACGTGGAGCAGCGCGAGCAGGAGGAAGAGCGAAGGAAGAAAGAGGAGAAGCTGCTGGCGGCGACCGTCGGGGACGAACGACTCGGCGAGCCGGTGGTGGGCAGCGACCCGTTTGCGGTGGAGGATGATGATTTCTGGGAGGGCTGGGAAGCGGTCGAGACCCGCCGCCCGGAGGAGACCGAGGAAGAGCACCGCGAAAGGGTAGAGAAGGAACTGAAGAGGCGCAAGAAAAAGGACAAGAAGAACTCGAAGCGATGGATTTATCTCACGGTCCCGATTGAGGAGGGGACTCGGTACAAGGTCGGACGTATCGCCATCGAAGGGAATACGGTGTTCAGCAACGCAGAGATCCTGGCGCGCCTGCCGTTGCGGACCGGGATGATCTTCAACAACCGCGCTCTGGAGCTGGGCACCAAGCTGATCGAAGAGGAATACGGAGCGCGGGGGTACTTCTACGTTTCGCTCAACCCCCGCATCGAAAAGAATGAGGACATCGCCGACCTGACACTGGAAGTAACCGAGGACAAGAAATACTTCGTCGATCGGATCGAATTCAGCGGCAACACGACCACGCGCGACAAGGTGCTGCGCCGGGAAATGCGGCTCCAGGAGGAGGATCTGTTCAACGTCCGGCTGATGCGCCTTGGGATGCGGAAGATCGCCCAGCTTGGATACTGGCAGATCGGATCCGATCCGGTCGTCGTTCCGCGCTCGGATCGCGCGAAGGTGGACATCGAAATACAGGGGATCGAGTCGAACCGCAACGAGATCCAGGTCGGCGGCGGAGTCTCAGGCGTCGAGGGCGGGTTCTTTCAGGCCTCCTACTCCACGCGCAACTTCCTCGGCCGTGGTGAGATCATGTCGACCTTCATTCAGATCGGTTCGCAGGCGGACCGGTACTCGATTAACTTCACCGAGCCCTGGTTTCTCGGAAGGCCCTGGACGCTCGGCGTCTCGCTGTTCAGCCAGCAGACCGATTTCGTCGGCTTCCGCAGGAACGGGACGGGCGGGAGGGTTCTCCTCGGTCGGCTGCTCGGCAACTTTTCCAGATTTGACGTCGCGTATGGTTTCGAGGAAATCACCTTCGATCCAACAGACCCGACGTTTGGCACGAGCACCGTGAGCACGACGAGTTCCCTGACGACCGTATACAGCTATGACACGCGCAACAACTTCTTCCGGCCGACCCGCGGAACCCGCGTTTCGACGAGCGTCGAATATGCCGGCGGTTTTCTCGGCGGTGACAACTACTTCATCAAGCCGCGCATCGACGGCACCCTCTATCTGCCGGGACTCCGCCGCCGCCACTATCTCGGGCTGCACGTGGGTTTCGGCTACGTGGAGGGGTTCGATGGACGTGCCGTACCGACCTTCGAACGCTTCTTCCTGGGCGGGGAGCGCAGCCTGCGGGTCTTCCGCACGCGCGAAGTGAGTCCGGTTCGATCGGACACCGATGTGAACGGCAACGGGCTCATCGATTTTCCTGAAGACAACAACCCTAACGGGGTGTTCGATCCGTGCGAGGATGTTAACGGAAACGGTGTGCAGGATCCCGGTGAATTCGATCGCGGCAACTGCGTGCTCGATGCCGCCGAGGATTTCAACATGAATGGAATACTCGACACGGAAGATCTGAATCGCAACGGGATCCTCGACCCCGGTGAGGACGTCAACGGCAACGGCCTGCTGGACAGTGAGGATGTCAACGGCAACGGATTCCTCGACTTCGCCGAGGACAGGCCGGATGGAGCCTTCACTCCGTTCTGCCCCGTGGATGATATCAACATGAACGGGATCGAGGACCCCGGTGAGATAGATTTCGGCAACTGCCAGCTGGATCCGGGGGAGGACACCAACGGCGATGGCGTCTTTGGTACGGTGTTTCCCGGCGGCAACCGATATGTGCTGTTCAATGCCGAGTACAGCATTCCCCTGTCAAGCACTGTGGAGTTCACTCTCTTCTATGATGCCGGAAACGCGTTCGACGACCACGAAGATATTGACATCGAAAACCTGCGGGTCGACTACGGTATCGAGATGAGATTTTACCTGCCTGTCTTCCAGGCTCCCCTGCGCCTGATCTACGGCATCATTCAGGACCCTCGGCGGGGCGAGGATTCCTCGAACTTCATTTTCAGCATCGGCACGACGTTCTGAAGCGCCGGCGCACCGACTGTCGAGCCCACAGGCACTGTGGTATAGTCAATAGACTGCATGTATGTGATGGAGAATTAGATGCGATGTAGGTTAGGACTTGTTCTCGCCACACTGCTCGTTGCGACGGGCCTTGCAGCCGCTCAGGAGGCGTCGGTTCGGTTTGGCGTCTTCGATCCTGAGGCCGTCTGGAGATTGAGCGACGTCGGCCGCAAGTACAACGATAAGCTCTCGAGTGCGGCGAACAAGCTGCAGGATCGGATTGAGAAAAAGCAGAAGGAGATCGAGTCCCTGGTCGACAAGCTCCGGCAGCAACAGGCGAGCCTCAGCGAGGACAAGATTCAGACGATGCAGCGGGATGTTCAGAACAGGCGCATCGACCTGGATCGGCTGAACACCGATGCCAAGCGGGAGATGAACGATCAGCTCAATGAAGTGCAGGGAAAGTTTCAGAGGATGCTGATCGAAACCATCGAGGCGCTCGGCAAGGACGGAAACTACACCGTCATCCTGAGTTCGGAAATCGTCGGATACAGCGCCCCGCGCGCGGACGTGACCCAGGACCTGATCGCCAAGTTCAACGAAATGCACAAGGTCACTCCCGAGTCGGCGACAGCCGGGAGCGCGTCGGACTCGAAATAGGGCCGCGGCGATCCGCCTCGTATCCAGGGATGTAGTGCCCCGTCCCCGCAATCATGCTACATTCGATCGCTGTGGCATCCCGGCTCGGTGCGTTGCTCGTCGGTCAAATATTCCCGATATTCGCCCACCTCGCGCCTTGCCAGCCGGGTGCTGCAACGGCCTCGGGGTGAACGCGATTTCGGGGACGGGACACTAGGCGTGGGAACCTACACCCTCGGGGATATCGCGACCCGGCTCGGTGGCCGGGTGCACGGAGACGCCAGTCGCAGGATCGCGGGGATCCAGCCGCTCGATCTCGCCGGCCCGGACGATCTCAGCTTCATCTCCCACCCGCGTTACCGCAAGAGCGCCGACACCTCGCGGGCTGCGGCGCTGATCGTCGGATCCGACGACTGCGTTCCGGGCCGCAATTTGATCGTGGTCGAGAATCCCTACGCGGCCCTCGCCTCGGCGATGGGACTGTTCTTCGAGACCGCGTCGCCGGCGCCGGGGATCAGTCCGCAGGCCGTGCTCGGAGAGGGTGCCCGCTGCGGTACGGACGTCTCGATCGGCCCGTTCGCGGTGGTGGGACGCCGGTGCCGGTTGGCTGACCGGGTCGTGATCATGCCCCATGTCGTCGTGGGCGACGACGTCCGCATCGGCGTCGACTCGGTGCTCCATCCCGGCGTCATCGTTTACGCGAAATCGATTCTCGGTGAGCGCGTCACCATCCATGCGGGGAGCGTCATCGGCAGCGACGGCTTCGGGTATGCCGAGACCGAGGGGCGCCGCGCCAAGATCCTTCAGGTTGGGAATGTCGTCCTCGAGGACGACGTCGAAATCGGCGCCTGCACGACGATCGATCGGGCTACGTTCGGGAGCACCGTCGTGGGGCGGGGGACGAAAATCGACAATCTGGTTCAGATCGCGCATAACGTCGTCATCGGTGAGGGGTCGGTGCTGGTGGCGCAGTCGGGTATCGCCGGCAGCACGACCCTCGGATCGCGGGTCATCCTGGCGGGCCAGAGCGGCGCGGCCGGACACCTGAATCTCGGAGAGCGAACGGTCGTCGGGGCCAAGTCGGCGGTGCTCCAGGATCTGCCGCCCGGCTCGTTCGTCATCGGTCATCCGGCTGTCGATCATCGGGAGTGGAAGAAGGGAAAGGCGGCAGCGCGCCGCCTGCCGGAACTGTTGCGCAGGCTGGCCCGTCTTGAAGAGGCGGTCGGCGGGCGAAGGAAAGGGACCGGCAAGGTCCAGGCCAGCGCGGTGTCGCGCGGCGGGAGCCGGACGCGGGCGGGTCGGAAGCGTGTCCGGCGATCCCGATGATCGTGGTAAGGAGGGCGGATGACTGAATCGAGTGGAGGCATGGATATCCGGCGGATTCTCGAGATCCTGCCGCATCGCTACCCGCTGCTGCTGGTCGATCGCATTCTCTCCCTCGAGGAGGGGAAGAGGATCGTCGGGATCAAGAACGTCACCTTCAACGAGCCGTTCTTCCAGGGCCACTTCCCCGGTCATCCGATCATGCCGGGGGTCCTGATCGTCGAGGCGATGGCGCAGGTCGGCGCTGTGCTGATGCTGGGAAGCATGCCGGACCGCGAGAACAAGCTGGTCTACTTCGCCGGGATCGATGGCGCTAAGTTCCGCCGGCCCGTCGTGCCCGGGGATCAGCTCCGGTTCGAGGTCACGGTGTTGAAGGCTCGCGCCCGAACGGCGCGCCTCCGGGGAGAGGCCTATGTGGGAGACGATCTGGTGGCCGAGGCCGAACTGCTCTCTTCGATGGTCGATCGTGCTGTACCCGGCGCAGGTGGGCCGTGAGCCTGAGTCCCGGGGTTCATCCTACCGCCGACATCGATCCGTCCGCGAAGATCGGAAAGAACCTCCAGATCGGCGCCTACTCCATCGTCGGCGCCGAAGTCACGCTGGGTGACGACTGCGTTCTCATGCCGCACTCCGTCGTGCAGGGACCGTCGAAGCTGGGGGCCGGCAACCGCATCTTCCCGTTCGCCTGTCTCGGCATGGAGCCGCAGGATCTCAAGTACGCGGGCGAGCGAACGACGCTCGAGGTCGGGGATGGCAACACCTTCCGTGAGGGGGTGACCGTCCATCGCGGCACCGCGGGAGGCGGTGGGATCACGCGGATCGGATCGGGAGATCTTCTCATGGCCGGTACGCACATCGCGCACGACTGCCAGGTCGGCAGCAACGTGATCTTCGCCAATGCGGCGACGCTCGCCGGGCACGTCACCGTCGAGGACGGAGCGACGATCGGGGCCTTCTCGGGAGTCCACCAGTTCTGTCGCATCGGTCGGCAGGCCTATATCGGCGGATACTCGGTCATCACCCAGGATGCGCTACCATACGTCCTGACGGTCGGAAATCGAGCGAAGAGCTACGGCATCAATGTCATCGGGCTCGAACGCAAGGAATTTCCGGCGGAATCGATCCGCGACCTGAAGCAGGCCTACCGCATTCTGTTTCGCTCGCATCTCTCGCTCGAGGAGTCGCTCGCCCGGCTTCAGACCGAGATCCCGGAGGGGTCGGAGGTGCGATATCTGATCTCCTTCATCCGGAAGAGCCAGCGGGGGGTGATCCGCTGAAGGGGGCAGTGCGCCACGACGGGGCGGTTCGCGTGGCGGTGATCGGGGTCGGCAGCCTGGGCCAGCATCACGCCCGCATTCTCGCCGGCCTGCCCGGGGCGGAACTCGTTGCTGTCGTCGACCGCGATCCGGAACGCGCCCGGGCTATCGGCGCGCGCTACTCCGTGCCGGCCCTGACCGATCCGCGTGATCTTCCCGGGGATGTGGAAGCGGTCACCGTGGCGGTCCCGACCGTGATGCATCACGATATCGCCTGCATGAGCCTCGAGGCCGGCAGGGCCGTCCTTGTCGAGAAGCCGATGACCGCCACTCTCGAGGAGGCCGAGGCGCTGGTCGAGGCGGGGGAGCGGGCCGGGCGTCCGGTCCTCGTCGGCCACACGGAGCGCTTCAATCCGGCGGTGCGGGCAGCGGCCGCCCACATTCGTGATCCGCGGTTCATCGAATCGCATCGCCTCGGCGTGTTCACCGCCCGCAGTACCGATGTCGATGTCGTGCTGGATCTCATGATTCATGATCTCGACGTGATCCTGAGTCTGGTTCCATCCGAGGTGGCCGATGTGGAGGCGGTGGGGGTCAACGCGCTCACCGACAAGGCGGACATCGCCAACGCGCGCCTCCGGTTTAAGAATGGCTGTGTGGCGAACGTCACTGCCAGCCGCAT
>JAZGDH010000142.1:0-2831 GCA_036477555.1 Acidobacteriota bacterium | reverse complement strand
GAGCTGCGGGCGGCGAGTCAGACCACGGGATTCGCTGGACGACTACAGTAGGACGGGGTTTGGCGGCCTGCCCGGTATAGAAGCCTACGAGAAGAACTTTCAGGGGATCGGTGCCGGACTGTAAGATCAGTGATTGAGGAGGAAGGTCCAAGGCGACATGCCCTTACCGCCAAAACTCGCTGGACCACTACACCGGGATCGCGTGTCGGGTCGAGCATGAGAATCATTGACAAAATAGTATAGCTTTAGTACATTTCAGGTTGGCCGCCAGAAACGAGCACACCTCAACCGCGTGGCGTTGAGATCGATAGCCAACGGATGGGGAGAGCATCCCAACTCTTTGACGATCACGAGGTTATTGATGTCCACTGAGCGCATCCCGGCCACCGGGCAGTCAGGCGCCCAGCGCCATAGTGGTGTTCCTGTGCGGGAGAAGTTGCCGGGCGTCCGCCACATCGTCGCGGTCGCAAGCGGCAAGGGTGGCGTCGGGAAATCGACGGTCAGCGTGAACCTCGCGCTCGCCCTGCATCAGATGGGCACGCGGACGGGGCTTGTCGACGCGGACCTCTTCGGTCCGAGCATTCCCGTCATGCTCGGCATCCCGCAGGGCCCACGACCAGCGATGACGGCGGAAGGGCAGATCGTGCCCCTTGAGCGGTCGGGTCTGAAGGTCATCTCGATGGGCATCCTGACCGGCGATGACGAGCCGGCAGTCCTCCGTGGGCCGATGGTCTCGAAATATCTCCAGGCGTTCGTCACCGGCGTGGCCTGGGGCGAACTCGACTACCTGATCCTCGATCTTCCGCCGGGGACCGGAGATACGCAGCTCACGCTCTCCCAGGGAACGCCGCTTTCCGGCGCGATCATCGTGACGACACCGCAGGACGTCAGCCTGCGCATCGCCCGTCGAGGGCTCCGGATGTTCGAAAAGGTTCAAGTCCCCATCCTCGGCATCATCGAGAACATGAGCAGATTCACGTGCTCGCACTGCGGGGAAACGACGGACATCTTCCGCCGGGGGGGAGGTCATCGCATGAGCGAGGAACTGAGTGTTCCGTTTCTCGGCGCGGTGCCGATCGATCCGGACATCGTGATGTGTGGGGACGAGGGGCGGCCGATTGTGACCAGCCAACCGGATTCCCAGGTAGCCGTCGCCTACCGTGCCATCGCGACGCAGCTCGTGCAGAGCCTCGAGGCAACCCCGGAGGCCGTTCTGAAGCCGTTCGTCTGGAGTTGGAGTGACGACAAGACAGCTCCGTCCTGGCTCGAAAGCGCGACCACCACAGAGGGAGGGCCGATCATCCCGGTTGGGCTTCGACGGCGCGACCCGCGGACGCTGTCGATCCTCTGGCAGGATGGACAGCGTCACGACCACGACGTCCGGGACCTACGGCTCGCCTGTCCCTGTGCTGGGTGCGTCGATGAAACAACCGGTCAAAGGAAGCTTGACCCCAATACTGTGCGCCAAGACGTGGCGCCCCGCATCATCTCGAGCATCGGCAGCTACGCGATCAACGTCGCCTGGAACGACGGCCACAGTTCGGGACTCTATTCCTTCGAGTTTCTTCGTTCCCAGGCCGACCGCGCGGCGAACCAGGCCACGCATGATGTCTAGCGTTCCCCGATGAGGAAGAGTGCTTCACGGATGGTGGGCAGGAGGTCCGTGAACCATCGCGATGGTGGGTTACGGGAGGGACGATGACAGACAAGACTCCCGTAGCGAGCATGATCACCATCAAGGCTCAGCCGTCACGGGTCGATCCTGACAGCTGCAAGTTCCAGGTCGACCGTCCCGTTCATCCTGGTGGACCGTTCTTCTTCAAGAACAAACAGGCGGCAGCAGGTTCGCCGCTCATCGAGCGAGTCTTCCAGATCGAGGGTGTTGCGAGCGTTCTCGTCGCCGAGAATGTCGTGACCGTGGGCAAGACGCCGTCCGCCAGTTGGTCCGATATCATGAAGCCGATTGGGGCGGCGATACGCACCCAGCTGATGTCGCCGGTGCCCGCCGTCCTCGATAAACGCGTCGCCCGTCGCAGCGGTCCTCGAAGCGACGCCGAGATCCGGGAAGACGTCCAATCTCTGCTCGAGGACGAAGTGAATCCGGCTGTACAGCGTCACGGCGGGAAGATCTCGCTCGTTGACGTCAAGGGTGCCGTTGTGTACATCACGATGGGTGGCGGATGCCAGGGCTGCGGAGCAGCGAGCGTGACCTTGAAGCAAGGGGTTGAAGTGATGATCCGCGAGCAGATTCCCGAAGTCGTAGAGATCGTCGATGCCACAGATCACGCATCTGGCAAGAACCCGTTCTACACTCCGAGTAAGTAGACAAGCGATCCCGTCGATCATGTAAGGAGGCGTTTGGATGAGCCTTAAGGAAGATGTGGCGATAGCCCACGCGACGTGCCCGTGTTGGCTCGATCCATGGGGCGCCACGAAGTGCCGCAACTGCGGCACGGGTCGGGAACACCATATGGATATCTGTGAGTGGCGCGGCCACGCAGCGATTAAGCGTGTCGTGCAGATGACCACGTTTGATGCGCTTCGGCGGATTAAGCAGTACGTCGATCGAGATCCTGCCATTTCCAGTGAGGTTAGAAAAGAGCTTCAAACGGGGGGCTGAGGGACGCGGTAAGAGTACCTCCGCAGTCCAGGGGAGAAACGCGCAGCCCAACTGATGCGCAGCACCCGAGAGAAAGTTACGGCAGATCCATCCCGTGCTCCCGTCCATGAACATGTGCACCGTACGGCGGGAGCGTCGTGAGCCGAGGATCCTCCATGGGCCCGCCGATGGTGAAGTGATACAGCGACTGGAACGTGGCATCCGGAAAGCC
>JAZGDH010000141.1:0-2312 GCA_036477555.1 Acidobacteriota bacterium | reverse complement strand
GGATCCTCGTAGCGTAGAAATCTCTGCAGCTCTTCGAGCTTCCAGATTCTTTGCGTCATGATAGTGGACGCCGCAATTACGGCGTGGGCGTCATTATATACGATGCCCCTCAAGCCGCCCCATGCGTGCTTCTTCCCCCACCCCGATCGCAACCGGAACGTGTGGAAACTGAGTCGGATTGATCGAAGATGGGGAATATCGGGAGGGCGGGATTGGCGGAGAGGGGGGGATTCGAACCCCCGGCACCGGTTTTAGCCGATGCAACTGATTAGCAGTCAGTCCTGTTCAACCACTCCAGCACCTCTCCGCAGGCAGACCGAACAGATCGAAATCGATGGATCGGGCAGCCGGCTGGAGCATCCTGCTGCCGCTGTCGCCTGGAACTGGCGGCGAATGTATGCCGATCGCCCGCTTATTGCAACATTCCAAGCTCCCGGCCGGGTCTCCCCCTTCGCGCTGCGAGGGCTCGTACCGCAATCCGTGGATGCCGTCGGCGGTTTCACGTGAGGCGGGGGGGCCAGGGCCCGAACATCACGAGGATCATGATCAGGCGACGCAGGTCGCCTGCATCAGCCAGGCGGCCTGCCCGCGTCCGGCGAGCGACTCCCCTGCCCGACGGGAAGAGGGATCGGGGATCGGAGGTGCAGATCCCGCTGGGGGAACGGAATCTCGATGCCGTGACGCGCCAGCGCTTCGTGGATGGCGAAGTTCACGCGGCTGATGAACTCTCCACGCCTGTGCAGAAGCTCGCGTGTCCAGCCGAGCAGCTCGAAGTCGATTGACGAGTCCCCGAAGCCGGTCAGCCTGACTCGAGGCTCGGGATTCTTCAGGATCGCCCCGGTCCGTTCGGCCGCCTCGAGCAGGGCCCGACGCACCCGTTCGATATCGCTCCCGTAGGCGACACCGATCGGCACTTTGATGCGGATTCGATCCCCGCCGCGGCTCCAGTTGATCACCTGTAGCGAGGTGATTTCGGAGTTCGGCACCAGCACCGCGATCAGATCATTGGTCAGGAGTTCGGTGGCGCGGAAGTTGATGGCGATCACGCGCCCATTCAGGTCGCCGATCTGGATCCGATCTCCGACCTGAATCGGCCGCTCGATCAGAACGATCAGCCCGGAGATGAAGTTTGCCGCCAGAGACTGCAGGCCGAATCCGATCCCGACACCGATCGCGCCGAACAGGACCGTCAACGAGGTCAGGTCGATCCCGGCGGCCTGGAACCCGACCAGCAGCCCGAGAACGATCAGCGCGTAGCTGGACAACGTGGACAGGGCATGAGCCACGCCCGTTTCGAGATTCAGCCGGGGGAACAGCCTCCGGTAGAGGAGCCGCCGGGACAGGCGCGCCATCCAGAACAGGAAGACGACAAAGATCAGCAGCTTCAGCAGGCTGGTGGCCGAGAAGATCGCTTGGCCGACGGTGAAGATCGGGTAGGTCAACCACTCGTAGGCGATGCGGCTGCCCTCGCGGAGAAACAGTTCGAAATTGCTCATGATGCGCCGATCGCCCCAGAGAATATTCAACCGACGAGCAACACAGCGAGCCGGGATGCCGCAGCGGCCGAATGTAGCATGATTTCGGGGACGGGACACAGGCCCGCCTGGAGGCGAAGAGGCTGTCCGGGTTTCGCGTGGGGTCGTCCCCATGGGGCTTGTGACCTCTTGACGGGCCGCAAGATCCGGGACTACTCTCTCAACGATCCGTTCATCCGCTGACACGAGTCCCCGCCCGCCCCGGCTGTCATGATCAGCGGGCACGAGAGACAGGGTCCAATTCCGTAGATTTCCCGGTGTCAACGGATCCGTTATACGCGCAGGAAGGGGGCGTAGGCCCCGCACGGTCGCGGGCCGCACCCACGGCGCAGAAAAGTTCTCAGGCGGCGAGGATCGAGGAGAGGCCGATACGACGCTCCCCGATCCGCCTTCTAACGCCTTTCTTCAGGAGGGTCACGTGTCCCCTACCCAGTCGCAACAACCGCGCCGACGATTCCGGGCGTTCGTGCCGATTCTTGCCGCGCTCATCCTCGGGCCCATTGTGGCGCTCGCGACCTCCGGCGAGGCCACGGCGGCCGGCTCCGCCGGCGTTCGCGTCGGCCAGCCGGCCCCCGACTTCACCCTCGAGTCCTCCGACGGCGCCACCTACTCCCTCAGCGACCGGGCCGGGAAGAAGAGTGTCGTTCTCGTCTTCTTCCGCGGCACCTGGTGACCTTACTGCCGCACGCAGCTCGGTGAGCTGCAATCCGACATCGCGAAGTTCGAGGAGCTCGGGGCGGAGGTCTGGGCGATCAGCATCGACGACGCCGAATCGCT
>JAZGDH010000140.1:0-4888 GCA_036477555.1 Acidobacteriota bacterium | reverse complement strand
GGACGCTCCTCGTCGGCCGCGGCTACCGCACCAACGCGTCCGGCATCGACCAGATGCGCACCCTCCTGTCCCCCGGGAAGATCGAGGTGATCGAAGCGCCGCTGCCGCACGGGCAGGGGCCCGGTTTTTGACTCCACCTGATGTCGCTGATCAGCATCCTCGACGAACGGGTGGCGATCGTCGATCTGCCGTGGCTGGCGGTGTCGACCGTCGAACTGCTGCGCAGGAAAGATTTTCGGATGATCGAAATCGACCCGAACGAGCGCGACTCGATGGCCTGCAACGTCCTGTCACTGGGGGATAGAAAGCTTATCGCAATCGAAGAGAACCGCCGCACGAACGCCCGCCTGCGTGAGCACGGGTTCGAGGTCGGCACCTTCCACGGCAGCGAGATCAGTCACAACGGAGGCGGCGGCCCTACCTGCCTCACCCGCCCGATCCTCAGAGCCTAGCGAACCCGGCACGCCACTTCAGAGATCGGCGTTCCGCCCCGTCCGTTTACCGTACCGGCTCGAACCGGCGCACCGTAATCGTCGCTTCCGAATTCGGCACCGCCCCCTCTTCGCGGAGCAGACCGCCCATCAGGATCCGATGCGGGAAGGGGGGCGACCCCTTCAGGGAGATACGGACATCCCGGCGGATCTTCGGGCTGATCTCCCGGCGCACCATATCGAGCAGGCCGAGAGGGGTGAACGGCATCGCCTGTTCGTCACGCAGCGAGGTGGGACGGCTCCACCGATCCTCTTCCGGATCCCAGTACGACACCGAGGCGCTCACGATCCGTCCGTCGCGCACCTTCACCTCGGTCCGTCTCCGTTCACCCGGGCGATCGACGTCGACCGTGATGCCATAATCGAGGATTGGCGCCGCATCCCACTGCGTCTCCGCCTCCTCCACCCGCGCCATCGAGGCCGGCTCGAGCGCGAGACCGCAACCGGCCACCCCCAGCAGCAGGGCGAGGCTGCGACCGGCCGGCCCCTTCAGTAACGCCCCCGCGACGCGCCGAAGCGAAGAGCGACGCTCAGTCATCCCGATCTTCCTGCCGGAAGAAGAGATAGGTAAACAATCATTGTGCGACCGGCTTGTTGGCCTGGCTCACCTCCACGTCGCAGACTCCGATCCGGCGACCTCATGGCCCGCTTCCCGCAGCGCCGCGGCCGCCGTCTCCAGCTGATCCGACTTCACCAGCAGGTAATCGGTGTCGAACGTCGACAGCGCGAAGATGCTCACTTCTCTCTCGGCGAGTGGAACCGCGAGCGCGGCGAGCACACCGGTCAGCGAAAACTGCAACGGCCCGGCCACCTTCAGGCAACGCCAGCCGCGCTCCACCCTGCTGCCGGGCGCCACCGAGTCCTCACTGCAGACGATCGACAATTCTTCCCCGGTCCTCGTCACGGAAAAGATCGTCTCGCCCCGGGCCGGGGGCGGAAAGAGCACCGCCTCGGGAAGCGGCGCCCCGGGGTCGAGGCGGCAGACCGCCAGGCGGTCCGGAAGCAGATGAAGGCGCAACCGGCGCACGATCCTGTTCATCGACCGCCCACCATCCGCCCGCCGAGCCAGGCGGTGAGAGGAAAGACCGCCACCCCCAGGAACCAGAACCAGAGCGGGTGCGGGTCCATCAGTATGTTCGCGACCCCGGCCGCGAGCATGAGAAGACCGACCACCATGCCGTGCGCCAGACCGGACCGACCCGCGATCCGCGCGGCCAGCCAGGAGCCGGCAAACGTCCCGATGCCCCACGCAAACAGGACCGAGACCAACGCTCCCACCGGCACCAACTCCAGCGCCGTCCGCAGCGACTCCGGATCGGTCGGATTGATTCCCGGTGGCGGCGGGTAGACGAGATGTCCGATCGCCTCGACCACGGCGATCAGGATCCCCGCCACGATCGCGCCGACCAGAACGGCCAGCACGCTCCTGATTACGGCCCGCATCGGATATCCCTCCATTTCATGACGACGCCTCGCTCCAGCTTGCGCATCGAGCGCGGCGTGCGCGCCAGGCCGTGGAGGAGCACCACGACGTCCCTGTCGTCGGCCGGCGCAGTCGTCGGATTCGCCGGGATGACCAGGTTCGCTGCAGTCGCCTGGTTCGCCGGTGTGGATCGGTTTTCACCGGTACTGGCGCGAGGCGCCGAGAGGACGAGGATCAGGACCGCCACCGCGACGGAGGCGGCCGACCATCGCCCGCTACCCGATCGCGTCGGTCCCGGGGTCGAAGACATTGAAGAAACCCTGGCTCTCGGCGACCACCGCCCCGTCGGCGGCGCGGAACGCCTTCCCCTCGAGGATCACGAACTGGCCCTTCTTTTTCGACATCCGGCTCTCCAGGCGGATCTTCGTTCCGATCGGCAGGGTATCGCGGTAGCGCACCTCGCAGCGTGCGGTGTAACCGCGCGCGCCCCGCAGATAGAGCCAGTTCGCCATGACGTCATCGAGGGCGCTGTACAGGATTCCGCCGTGGGTCACGCCATCGAATCCGGCGTGGTCCTCACCCGGGGTGAACTCGCCGCGGCAGACCTCACCGTCGAGATGGAAGTGGATGTGCAGCCCGATCGGGTTGTCCGGCCCGCAGGCGAAGCAGCGCCGCGCCCCTTCGACACCACTCCTTCCGGGCGTCGGGGCTCGATCACCGTGGCCCGATCGGGCGTCGCCGCCACGGTCGACGTCGTCGTTCAAGGGTTTGCCCCGTCCATCATCCGGATGTGACCCCGCTGTTCGGCGAGTCGAAGCGTTCCCCCTCCCCCTCGGTATATTCGCGCATCAGGGGGATGAGTCGCTCGGCGTTCCCTTCACCTGCGATCTGAAACTCGATCTTCATCGTCGGGATCCCGGCGGTCATTTTACGGGGCGGGCGCCAGGAGCGGGGCCGGGCGTCGCGGTCAGGACGATCGGGGATTCCCGGGTGATCACGATCGTCTCTTCGTAGTGCGCCGACAGACCACCATCCAGCGTGCGCACCGTCCAGCCGTCTCCGCCGTCGACCGGCCTCCCCGAACCGAGGGAGATCACCGGCTCGACGGTCAGCACCAGCCCCTCGGTCAATGTGCCCAGACACCGTGGCTCATCGTAATTCGGGACCATGGGGGGTTCGTGCGCCTTGCGCCCGACTCCATGCCCGGCCAGTTCCCGGATCACCGTGTAGCCATGACTGCGCACCTCGCTCTCCACGGCACATCCGATCGATCGAATCGGCTCCCCTGCACGGGCTACCTGGAGCGCCTTCCAGAAGGCGGATCGGGCGCACGCCGCAAGCCCGAAACCGTGCGTCTCACCCGGCTCGACGACCACGGTGCGCGCGGCGTCCGCGATATATCCCCCGGTATCCGCCTCGACGTCGATCTTGACCAGATCCCCCGGCTGGATCCGGCGATCGCCCGGTATCCCGTGCACCGCCTCGTCGTTGACGCTGATGCAGGTCACCCCGGGAAAACCGTATTCCCTCTGCGGGGTCGATGCGGCGCCGTGCCGGCGCAGAACCTCCGCCCCGATGGCGTCGAGCTCCGCGGTCTTCATCCCCGGCTTCACGCTCCGCACCATGGTCCGGAGCGTTTCGGCGACGATCCACCCGATCCGTTTCAGGCCGACCAGGTCGGCCGCACTCGCGATCGACATCCCCTCACCTTCGTACCGGACGGGTCCGGGATCGCCAGGCGCTCAACTCCATATCGCCGGCAGCTTCAGACCGCTACGGACTTTCAGGGTTGCGAGCAGCGTGTATTGCCCGTTCTTGAGCGCATAGGTGGCGTAATGAAGAGGCTTCTTCGGCTTCGTAAACGTGAGGATCCACAGGAAACGCGGATAGCCGACCTCGTCGCGCTCCGGTTCCACCTCGACGGCGACCAAATCGGGACGATGGTCAAATCTCAGTATTTTCCAGGGCAAGCCGACGTTGTCGGGAAACTCGGTATCGCCTATCTGCTGCAGATTGGTGCGGACGTATTCTTCGTGCTCGGCCCACATCACTCACTCCCTCCCGAAAAAGATCCCGCATGATCGCGACGCGCTCGGCATGACCGGCCGCCAGTCACATCGCGACGGACCGAACATCTTACCGCAATCACGCGGACCACACGTGCGGCGTGACCTCCACTCGCGCGGATGGCGCGGCGCGTTCTCACGTGGGCGGCGCGGCGCTCTCTCCTCCAAGCATCCTCTGCAGCTCCTCCTCCGACAGTTTGCGGAAGGACAATTTGTATCCCTCCCAGACCGCGAAGCCGTAGAACAACAGATCCATCGGTCCGAAGAAGGCGATCATCAGCTCGCCTGCCGCTTCCAGATCGAGATCGCTGAGCACCTGCAGGATCGAGATGTCGGCTTCGCGCGCGACGAGCGCGCAGGCCGTCAGGAGATTGCCCAGAGCGCACCCGGCGAGCGCCAGACCTCCCCCGATGAAACCGAACGGCTTGTCGACCCCCTTGCCGAACGTGCGTACGGCGTAGCCGACAAACACACCGACTCCGACCGCCAGCCATCCGATCTGGTAATTGGTGAAGACCGTAATGGCGGCCCAGACCACCGCGCCGACCAGCGCCGCGACGGCACCTCCGAGACCGGCTGCGCCGAGATTCTGCTCCGAGCTGAGCCGATCCCTCAGATACTGCGCCTGGGCCGAATCGAGTCCTTCTTCCGCTGCCTGGGCCGTTCGCGCCACCTGCGCCGCGTGCTCACCGGGAGCCGGTGTCGGGTCGTCGGGCATGATGCGCCTCCATGATCCGGCCGTGATGCCGCGTCAGCTGGTGATGAAGCGCTCGAGTTGTTGGATGGTGAACTGCTGATCGTCGATGATCGCCTTCATGAGATCCCGGATGGAGAGCATGCCGCACAACTTGCCATCCTCGAGAACGGGCAGATGCCGGATCTTTTTCTCGGACATCAGGGCCCTGCAT
>JAZGDH010000014.1:0-5297 GCA_036477555.1 Acidobacteriota bacterium | reverse complement strand
AACGAGAAGAATCCCTTGCTCTCCCCGCTGAAGTCATCAGCACGCCAGCGATAGATCTTCGCACCGAATCGGATCCCGAAATGATCGGTTGACCAGTACCTCACCCCACCGCCGAGCAGATAGAACGGCGAGTCGTCTTCAATCGTGCCGTCGTCGGTTTCGATGATCCCGAAGCCGATCAACGTGAAGGGGATCGCTTTTTCGTGTCCCTTGACAAAGTGATTCCGCATATAGCTCAAGGAATACTTGAGGGTATCGATCTCTACACCAGGCGTCATTCGATGATCTCCTGTGGCGCTGTCGATCTCGATCTCCAGGGCGTGTTCCGCCTTGAAATGGTAGGCGCCCCGGATTCCCCCGCCCTGCGAGTCTTCTATTTCCGACTCGTTGTCGAAGGAAGTGTTGAAGATGTAGGCTCCAACCTCCCACGAGCCGTCTTCATTGCGGGCGAAGGCCGTCGTAGTCGACGCGATCGCTCCCAGGAGCAGAAGGAGCAATGCGACCCCGGTCCGGCGAAACGCTCGATGCATGTCGAATTCCCTCCCTGTCATGCGCCCTCCCGCTTCGGGGTCGCGCGGTCGATGACCGGTCCGGCGCTCGCTTTTCTGCGCCGACCGTAAACGCTGGAGTATCGCTCTTCAACGCGGGCCGGATCAACAGGAAAATGAAATGGGACGATGTTGACACCCGCCCCCCCGGCGGATTAGACAGGCTCCCCATGTTTCCTTCTCCGAGCCATCCACCTCGACTCTCGCGGGCCATTGTGGTCCTTCTGGGCGTGGCGTTGACGCCGATCGTACCGACGTATGCCGCGCCGGTCGAAACCGTCGGTGAGGTTCGGATTATTAAGCCCTTTACGCCCGACCGGTACCGCCCCGTATTTCCTGAGCAGCGACTCCGTAAAGTTCTGCGACGATTCATCAATCAGGAGTGCGACGCTGCCGCCACCGCGGAAGAGATCGGGCGGCGTTATCGCTTCCTCGGATACGTTCCGAGCATCCACGCCGAATGCGAGGGGACGACCCTTCACCTGACCGTTCGCGAGAGCAGTCACCGAATCGAACTGATCACCTTCGATCCCGAGGAACTCCGCCGCATCGAAATGACCGCCGATCCCCAATTCAAGGATCCTCACTCCCTTTACCCCGTTCCGCGAGACTCTTCGCGTGCCCTTCTGCGGGGCCTGCTCCGCACGGTGGAAGGGGATCTTTACAACGCCGAACGCTATCGGACCGACAGCGAGGCGATCGGTCTGCTCGGATACGCCGTCGCGTTCATTCCCGGACCGGACACCGCGCCCGACGCCTATCCCGCAGGCGCCTACCTCATTCAGAGTCTGGTTCCGCGGGGGAGCGGAAAACCTGTCGAGGGAGCACGGACCAAGTACATCGGGGGGTCGGCCTCCTACGGACCGCGCGAGAAGGGCGCCGTCGGTATCCAGTATCAGAAGAGGCAGCTGCTCGGGCAATTCGATAGGTTCTCATTCTCACCGACCTACGGCGTTGCCCTGGGCGGCGACATGAGCTACGCCGCGCCGATCCTTTCCGACCGCGAGGACCCACGCCGGCTCTACGACCTGGAGCTCTCGGTGTTCTCCATTTTCCGCAACAATCGTAATCTCGCCGGCGTTCAGACCGACGAGCGGCGCACCGGGGCCGCTGTCTCCCTGGGCCTCCGCCCTCTGGGAATACGGGGAGCGCACGATCTCCGCTTCCGCTGGAGGCTCGAGCATACCGAAATTGATCTGGAGGAGATGATCCCGGGCGTCGAAGAGGTCGATTTGACGATTCTGCGCTCGAGCGCGGCCTACGAGTGGCGCCACACCGACCGCTCGCCGAGCCTGTCGGCGCGGATCGTCCCCGTCGTCGAACTGGCGTTTGACGGCGCCGGTGGCGCCCGCAACTTCGTACGAAGCAGCGTCGACACCGGACTCCATGGCCGGTCGCGGACCGGATTCGAGTTCGATCTGCATCTGAACGCCGGCACGATCGATCGATCCGTTCCCGAATACGAACTATGGGATCTCGGCGGCGCCACCACGGTGCGCGGGTTCAAGGAAGATTCATTCCTCGGCCGGCATCGCGTGGCATTGCAGACCGAGCTCTGGATTCCGTTCACCCGCACCCTTCCCTACCGCCCGATCGCTCCCGGGGAGCCGATCCGTCAACCCGGGGATATTCCGATCGAGAGGCGCTCGGCTCGACTCCTCAAGTGGGCGCTGTTCGCCGATGGCGGTTACCTTTCAGGAACGACGACGGGCCAGAACGGTTCCCTCTTCGGCGCAGGTCTCGGGCTGCGCTTCGTGGTCCCCCGGCAACCGCTCGTGATCCGACTCGACTATGGATGGGGCCTCGGCGGTCGGGGCGACGACAGCTTCGCGTATGTGTCCCTCATGTACCGCTTTTGAGGACGCTTCGTCGTCGGCTATAGTTAGAAGATGACCGACAGCGCAGCGGAGCAGAGAAGGATCGAACTCCGGGACTCGCTCGCCGAGCGACGGCGGGAGGTCGACTCGCGATACCGCCACCTGCTTGAACAGCAGCAGTCGGGGGAGGCGGCGGGCGACAGCGAGGGGGTTCACGGATGGAAGGCGAGTCGTGAGGGAGGGCCGGACCTGGGCGTCATCGAAGCTCTCGAATCTACGCTGCACCAGATCGATGACGCGCTCACTCGACTGCACACCGGCCGCTACGGTGTCTGCGCCGGATGCGAGGAGCCGATCCCGCTGGCGCGCCTCAAGGCGCTGCCGTTCGCCACGCGTTGTATACCCTGTCAGGAAAAGATCGAGCAGCGGGCGTGAACGGGAATGCGCTCAGCCGACACGGGACCCTGATCGGTCTGCTGTTCCTGTTCATCTTTTCTCTTCACTCGAGCAACCCCCGCGGTGGCGAGGCCGACGCGACTTCTCTCGTCGATGAAGAACTTCTCCGTGTCGCCCGTGACATCCAGAACGTTTGTTTTGCGCAGTACCCCCCCGATCTCATCAAGGACATGTCGGGTCACGAGGGACCGGTGGAAGAGGAATTGCGCGCGGATCCCGCCCGCCGGCAGAAGTTTCTCCGCACGGAGGAGATTGTCAAAAAAGGACTCTTCTACCCATCGCTGCTGGATGATCTTCTTCCCGCTCTGACCGCAGTGGTTCGCCCCGGCACGACATTTCTCGATCTGGGCAGCGGGGATGGACGAGTCGTCTTCATGGCCGCCCATCTCGGGGCCGACGCGACCGGGGTCGAGTACAACCGAGCGCTGCACCGAATCGCTCGTGCTGCCCGAAGTGAATTGACGAATGACCTCGAACCAGGAAGTTCTCGGCTCGTTCGGGGTGACTTTTTCGATCAGGATTTCTCCCGCTACGATGTTCTCTTCTATTTCGGCAGGGGCTCGTTCGGCGAGGACCGCCTTCTCGAAAAGATCCGCACCGAGATACGGCCCAACGCGATCTTCCTGTTCTCATACCCCCCCAAGGATCTTCCGGGAATGACGCCAATCAGCATCCATGAACCGGTCACCGTGTACATGGTCGACCCGGGAACAGGATAGTTCCGGAACCTTGTCAAGGTTATAGGCGACGGGCGTGCGGAGATGTATGATCTTCGCCACATCCACTGTGGAGGTGAAACTCCATGCCCGAACCACGTCTGTCCCTGATCGGTGTCCCGTCGAGCGCCGGCGCGCGCCAGACCGGGCAGGAGAGGGCGCCTGCTGCCTTCCGGGCCGCCGGCCTGCTCGAGCGACTACGCGCGAAGGGCCTCGACGTCGCCGATCTCGGCGACCTCTCCCCCATCTCCTTCAGACCGGACCCCCAGCACCCCCGCCGGCAGAACGCCGCCCTCGTCGTGGACGTCGCCCGGCAGGCAGCGGATCGCGTAGACCAGGCTCGCGCGAACCGGCGATTGCCGCTGGTGCTGGGAGGCGACTGCAGCCTCAGCCTCGGGGTCATCGCCGGCCTGCTGCGTCACCACCCGGGCCTTGGCCTCCTCTACTTCGACGGTGACGTCGACCTCAATACGCCTGAAACGACGAAGTCAGGGGCCTTCGACGGAATGGTCATGGCGCACATTCTCGGTCGCGGCGACGCACAGGTCGCCGGGATCGGGCCCCGGCGACCCCTGCTGTCCGAAGAGAAGATCGCACTGTTCGGATACGATGCGGAGTCCGGGTGGATCGACCCTCCCGAGATCGAGATCCTCGAACGTTCGCGCATGTCGAAATACCCATTGGCCCGTGTGCGATCGGATCCGGCTGCTGCCGCGCGGGAGGCGCTTGTCGACCTGGAGAGCCGGTCGGATGCGATTCTCGTCCACTTCGACATCGACGTCATGAATCTTCCCGCCGCCGACGTCCCCCATCCGCGCGGCCTCGACGCCGAGTCGACCTTCACGGCTCTGAGGGTGCTCGTCGGGGCTCCCCGATGCGTCGGCATCGTCGTGACGGAGCTCAATGTCGATAAGGATCCGGGCGGTGCCCAGACCGAACTCCTCGTCGAGGGCCTGGTGGACGCACTCGGCGCGCGCGAGGAAGGCGCGGAATGAAGCGGGGCGCCGCGAAAGGGGGCATTGAAAGAGAGGGTGAGAACGACCCTATGCGACCCGGTGAGCCTGGCCGGAAAGGATCTCCTGCACGCGCGAGACGAGCGAGGTCACAAATTCGGACTTGTCGATGAAGCCGGTGACGTCCAGTTCATGAATGGAGGCATCGGTATCCTCCCCGGAGACGAGGACGCTCAGGATCAGAATGGGGATCTTCGCGACGCGAGGGGTTTTTCTAACTTCCTGGAGCACATGGAACCCGGTCATCTTCGGCAGCATCAGGTCGAGCAGGATCAGATCCGGGAGCTCGGCGTGGACGAGGCGAAGCGCCTGCTCGCCATCCTCTGCCAGCAACACGGTATAGCCCGCAGCGGCCAGCAGCTCTTCCGCGATTTCCCGTATCGCCGGTTCGTCGTCAGCAACGAGAATCTTCACTTTTAATCCTTGCGGAGATGGCGCCACCGGATTCCAAGCTAATGCTTCTGCCGCCCGGATGCCACAGGCCGAGGAAGCGTCGATGAAGCCGATGCTACGCCACCTGATGAGCCTGCTCGGAGAGAACCTTTGACACGCGGGAGATGAGAAAAGTCGTCATCTGAGTCTTGTCGATGAAGCCAGCAACGTCCAACTCATGAATATAATCGTCGGTATCGCTCCCGCAGACTAGCGCGCTCATGACCAGGATCGGAGTCTTCCCTACCTCGGGATCCTTCCTGATCGCCTGGACGAACTGAAAGCCGTTCATCTCCGGCATCACCAGGTCGACCA
>JAZGDH010000139.1:0-3886 GCA_036477555.1 Acidobacteriota bacterium | reverse complement strand
ACGCGCGGGACACCCGGCCATGATCTGGATCAAAGCGAAGAGCGGCAGACTGCGCGTCGATGAGGCGGCGGTCAAGTCCCGCGTCGATCTCGGGTGGAAGCTCGTCGTCTTCGTCACCGTCGTTTTGCTGTCCGAGCCGGTCGTCGTTTTCCTCGGGGCTTTCGGAGAGGGCGTGGTCGTGCGTACCGTCGTGATTCTGGGACATGCGCTGATCGCCCTTTTACTCACCTTCCTGCTGTGGACGGGAGTTCCCGTGCTGCGCTGGATCGGTGCGCTGGCACTCATCGTTTCAGGGGGAATCGCGGTGGGTGACTTTCTGGGGGTGCGGCCGGTGACCGGATCGCTCGTTCAGGCGATCCATGGAGCGCTGAGCATCGCCGCCGCCGGGATCCTGGGACTCTCGCGCACCGTCAAGCTCTACCTTGCCCACCGCGAGGTGGGGTTGTGAGTTCGAGAGTCAGGTTCTCGTGAGACACCCACCGCGAGCCCCGGGACTCTTCGGCCTGGCGCTGCTCACGCCGGCCGTCGCTCTCCTGTCGGGCTGCATCGAGACCGGACCCCGGATCGAGCGTCTCGACCGCAGCTTCGTCCCGGTCCGGGAGATCGAGAGCGGGATCCCGCCGATCCTCGAGGCCGCCCGCCTGCCGGGGCTGCAGGTCGCCATCATCAATGATGGTCTCGTCGTCTATACGAAAGGCTTCGGGGTCAAGAGCGTCGAGACCGGCCATCCAATCGACGAGAACACGATCTTCTCCGCGCTCTCGTTCAGCAAGACGATCTTCGCCCACCTCGTCCTGCAGCTGGTCGGCGAGGGGCGGATCGATCTCGACAAACCGCTGGTCTCGTACCTCCCCCGGCCGCTGCACCAGTACGAGTTCTATAAGGATCTCGAAGGGGAGAACCGGACCGAAACCGTCACCGCCCGAATGGCGTTGAGCCACACGACCGGGTTGCCGAACTGGCGATGGTTCACGCCTGAGGGGAAGCTGCGGTTCATCTTTGAGCCGGGCGAACGATTCAGCTATTCGGGTGAAGGGATCTATCTGCTGCAGTTGGTGGTCGAGGAGATCACCGGAGAGGGGCTCGAGGATCTGGCCCGGGCCCGTCTCTTCGAGCCGCTCGAGCTCGAACGGACCAGCTTCATCTCGCTGCCGAAGTTCGATGACAACTATGCTATGGACCACGATCGTTTCCTGACGCCGATCGGCAAAGATAAACGGGACGAGGCGAATGCCGCCGGCTCGGTGCAGACGACGGCCGGAGAGTTCGCCGAGTTCCTCGCGGCGGTCATGCAGGGCTGGGGGATGCAGGGCGCCTTACGGCATGAGATGTCCCGCCGCCAGGTCCGGATCGAGCACGTGCGGATGTTCGGTCCGCTGTCCGGAAAAAGGGTGCCGGACGGCGAAGCGACGAAGGCCGGCTGGGGTCTCGGATGGGGGCTGGTCGAGTCGGGGAAATATGGACGCGGACTCTTCCATACGGGAAATGACCGGGGCGCGGCGAACTATCACGTCGCCTATCCGGACCGCGGCATCGCGGTCGTCCTGTTCGGGAACTCGCAGACGCTCGAGGCCGCGGCGCCGGCGTTGACGAGACTGCTGATCGGCGACACCGATTCTCCCTTCGGTTTCCTGGGGTACGAGCCGTACGACTCCGCGCATCGAAGGTTGGTCGAAGTCGTCGCTTCCGAGGGGATCGAGTCGGGGCTGCAGTATGCCGCGTCGCTGTCGGATAAAGGGATCGGGCTCTGGCATGTCGACGAATGGGATTTCTTCGACAGCGCCGGGCGCGATCTCCTCGGTTTGCGCCGGTTCGACGAGGCGGCCGGTCTCTATCGCCATCTCCTTGATCGGGCGCCGGCCCGGCCGGTCGGCTACGAACGGTTGGCGGAGGCGTACGTCGCTCTCGAGAAGTACGCGGAAGCGCATGCGGCCTACGCCAAGGCGCTCGTGCACGCGGCGACCGCCCCGGATGAAGCGCGTCGATACCGCTGGAAGGCGGAGTGGATCGACGGATTCCTGAATCCGCGGGCTCTCCCTGCCGGCACGCTCCGGGAATACGCGGGCGACTACGACGCGCGGCATGTCGAGTTGCGCGGCGAGGCGCTGCATTACTATCGTGACGATGCCGATGATCCGACCCCGAGGCGCATGTTCCCGATCTCGAACAATACGTTCGTCCTGAAGGATTACGATTCCTTCAGGCTGCGCTTCGAGCGGGGGCCGGGCGGCGCCGTCGATCGGGTCACCGGGTTGTACGAGAACGGCCGGCAGGACGAAAGCATCCGGGATCCCTCTTAGCGTTACATCCTGCTCAGCGGCACATCCCGGCGGCGCATGGTGTCGCTCGGAGGGAGATCGACTTGAGCGAATACCACGACGCCATGATGAAGATGATGGAGCTGATCTGGGGCCCCGGCTTCATGGCGCCGGGCGGCGAAGGGAACGTGGCGAAGCTCGTCGAGGGCCTGGCGATCCGGGGCAAGCGTGTTCTCGATATCGGCAGCGGGCTCGGCGGCCCGGCGTTCGTGCTGGCGGAAACATACGGCGCCAGCGTCGTCGGGATCGATCTCGAACCTCACCTGGTGCAGCTTGCGACACAACGCTCCCGCGAGAAACGGCTGGAGGCCCGCACCGAGTTCATGACGGTCGAGCCGGGCCGCCTGCCGTTCCCCGATCAATCGTTCGACGTCGTGCTCAGCTGCGGGGCATTGACGCAGATCGAAGATAAGGAAACGATGTTCCGTGACTGCCTGCGCGTGCTTCGCCCCGGCGGAGCGCTCACCTGCTACGACTGGATGAAGTCGGAAGGGGAGTACAGCGAAGAGATGCGCTACTGGTTCAAGATGGAGGGGCTCACCTACAACATGGAGAGCCCGGCACGATACGAGCAGATGCTCGAGGCCGCAGGGTTCGTCGACATCGCGATCGTCGATCGATCCGACTGGTACCGGCGCCGCGTGCGCACCGAGTTCGAAATGATCACGACCGATCTCAATAAACGGATGGTGGAGATCCTGGGTCAGCGTGACGCCGATCATTTCGTGGAGAACTGGCGGGCCATGGTGGTAGTGTGTGACAAAGGCGAGATGCTGCAGGTCTACTCCGGCGGCCGCAAGCCGCCCGGGACGGAATAGAGGATCATGCTGATCACGTATGCCGCCATCGGCCTCGTCTCGCTGGGCGTTTCCGCCCTGACGCTTTTTTCCGGCTTCGGGCTGGGAACGCTCCTCATGCCGGTGTTTGCCCTCTTCTTCCCCATGCCGGTGGCGGTCGCCTCGACGGCCGCGGTGCACGGGGCAAACAGCCTGTTCAAGGCGGGCCTGCTGCACGCGCACGCGAGGCGACGCCTACTCGTCATCTTCGGGCTTCCGGCGATCGCCGCCGCATTTATCGGCGCGAGGCTGCTGACGCTCCTGTCGGACCGTACCGCCCTCTTCGTCTGGGAAGCAGGAGCGCGCCGCTTCGAGGTGACTCCGGTGAAGCTGGCGCTGGGGGTTCTCATCGTCGGGTTCGCCGCCTTCGAGCTGGTGCCCCGGCTGCGATCGCTGCGCGCGCCGGCGCGCTGGCTTCCGCTGGGTGGCGCCCTGTCCGGATTCTTCGGCGGGCTGTCGGGACACCAGGGCGCCCTGCGCGCGGCGTTCCTCAGCCCGCTCGGTCTCTCGCCTCACGAATTCGCGGCGACCCAGGCGATCCTCGCCTGCATGGTCGATGCGGCGAGGCTCGTGGTCTATGGAGCGAGCTTCACGTTCGCGTCATCGAACGCCACGGGCGCGGGGATCGACTGGCCGCTCGTCGGCTTCGCCACGATCTGCGCCTTCGCGGGAGCGCTGGTCGGTAAATGGATGCTGCCGAAGGTGACCGTCGGCGCGGTGCGCACCCTGACC
>JAZGDH010000138.1:0-6873 GCA_036477555.1 Acidobacteriota bacterium | reverse complement strand
GGAATGGTTCTTCACCAGGGAAAGATTGCGGAGATGAAGACCGGGGAAGGGAAGACCCTCGTCGCCACCCTGGCGGTCTTCCTCAACGCCCTCACCGGTCGTGGCGTGCACGTCGTGACGGTCAACGATTACCTGGCGCGTCGTGACGCCGCCTGGATGAGTCCCATCTATCGGTCGCTCGGGCTGACCGTGGGAACGATCCAGCATGACATGAGCGACGCCGAGCGCCAGCAGGCCTACGGGACCGACGTCTCCTACGGCACCAACAACGAGTTCGGGTTCGACTACCTGCGCGACAACATGAAGTACTCACTGGACTCGATGGTCCAGCGCAGCCATCATTACGCGATCGTCGACGAGGTCGACTCGATTCTGATCGACGAGGCGAGAACGCCGCTGATCATTTCCGGACCCTCCGACGAATCGACGGAACTGTACGCGCGCGCCGGCGCCATCATTCCGCGCATGAAACGCGACACCGACTACACGGTGGACGAGAAGGCGCGCACCGTCGCCCTCACGGAGGAGGGGGTCGAGAAGGCCGAGAAGGCCCTCGGCGTGAAAAACCTGTACGAGATGTCGAACATGGAACTGAACCACGCCGCCAATCAGGCGCTTCGCGCCCACGTTCTGTTCAAACGCGACGTCGACTACGTCGTCCGGGACGATCAGGTGCTCATCGTCGATGAATTCACAGGGCGATTGATGCCCGGACGCCGATGGAGCGACGGGCTGCACCAGGCGGTCGAGGCGAAGGAAAAGGTCCGCGTCCAGCAGGAAAACCAGACGCTCGCGACGATCACCTTCCAGAATTACTTCCGCATGTACGGCAAACTGGCCGGCATGACCGGGACGGCCGACACCGAGGCCGTCGAGTTCGACAAGATCTATAAGCTCGAGGTGATGGTCGTCCCGACCAATGTGGATCTGGTGAGGCTCGAGCATCCCGACGTCGTGTACCGGACCGAGCCGGAGAAATTCGCCGCCGCCGTCGAAGAGATCGAAGAGTTGCACACCCGGGGCCAGCCGGTTCTCGTCGGCACCATCTCGATCGAGAAATCCGAGCACCTCAGTCAGCTTCTACACAAGAAGAAGATCCCGCACGTCGTGCTCAACGCCAAGTATCACGAGAGCGAGGCCGAGATCGTAGCCCAGGCGGGGCGTCGGGGGGCTGTCACGATCGCGACGAACATGGCCGGCCGGGGGACCGACATTCTCCTGGGGGGGAACCCCGAGCACATGGCGCGCGCCGCGTTGCTGAAGGAAGGCATCCAGCCTCAGGACACCGATCCGGAGCTGTGGCGGAAGACGCTGGAGCGTTTCCGCGGCGAGACCACGAAGGAGCACGACGAGGTCGTTGAGGCCGGCGGACTGCACATTCTGGGCACGGAACGTCATGAGGCGCGTCGCATCGATAACCAGCTTCGCGGTCGCGCCGGGCGGCAGGGGGATCCCGGATCCTCCCGCTTTTATCTCTCGCTCCAGGATGATCTCATGCGGATATTTGGATCCGATCGAATCTCCGGCCTGATGCAGCGGCTCGGGATGGAAGAGGGGGTCCCGATCGAGCACGGCATGGTGACCCGGGCGATCGAGAGGGCGCAAAAACAGGTGGAGGGCCGGAATTTCGAGATCCGCAAGCATCTGCTCGAATACGACGATGTGAACAACAAGCAGCGCACCGAGATCTACCGGCTGCGGCGCGAGATGCTGGAGGGAAAAGGACAGCGCGAGTTCCTGCTGCAGAAAGCCGAGGAGTTGTTCGATTTTCTGCTCGACACAAACTGCAGCGCAGGGGTCGATCCCGAGTCATGGAATGCCGATGACCTGCGTAATGGTCTTCTGCGCTTCTTTGGAATCGATATCCAGTCTCTTCGGATCGACTGGAAGACAATCAATCATCCGGATCTCCGCGAGATCCTGTTCTCGACGATCGTGGCTCACTATGAAGAGAAGGAAGGCCGGCTCGGCGCCGACGTGATGCGCCAGCATGAGCGGACTCTGATGCTTTACGTCATCGATACGGCGTGGAAGGATCACCTCCTTGCGATGGATCACCTCAAGGAGGGGATCGGCTTGCGCGGCTACGGACAGCGGGATCCCCTCATGGAGTACAAGAAGGAATCGTTCGCCATGTTCGGCCTGATGAAGGAGAGGATCGAGGACGAGATCATTACAAACCTGTGGCGCATGGATCCCGCCGTTCGGGAGGGTCAGAACGAAGTGCGGACGCGCCGCCAGCGCGACCTCGTCTACTCGGCGCCCGCCAAAGAGGCCGGCCGGCCCGTTCAGCGCAACGTGGCGAGGGTCGGCCGCAATGAACCCTGCCCGTGCGGCTCGGGCAAGAAATTCAAGAAGTGCCACGGTGCCCAGGAGGGAAGCGGCACCAGGGCCCAGCCCGCCGCGCCGCATGGCGTCCGCACGTCATGAATACGAAACGAGAGGAGGCATGAGAAGTGCTTGACGGACCGATCCCCGAGGCCCTCACCTTCGATGACGTTCTTCTCCTGCCGGCGAAGTCCGAGATCGTGCCGGCGCGCGCCGACGTGACGACCCGGCTCACGCGCAACATTCGTCTGAACATCCCCCTCGTGTCTGCCGCGATGGATACCGTGACCGGATCCCAAATGGCCATCGCGATGGCGCAGCAGGGTGGCATCGGGATCATCCACAAGAATCTCTCGATCGAGGCACAGGCCGAAGAAGTCGATAAGGTCAAGCGCTCCGAAAGCGGCATGATCGTCGATCCGATCACGATGCGCCCCGATCAGAAGATCTACGAGGCGCTGGAGCTGATGAGCAAGTACAAGATCTCGGGGGTGCCGATCACCGAACCGTCCGGACGTCTGCTGGGGATCCTCACGAACAGAGACCTGCGTTTCGAAACCAGAACCGATCTGACGGTTTCTGAGGTGATGACAAAGAAAAACCTGGTCACGGTGCCGGTCGGAACCACCCTCGAGCAGGCCAAGGCGATCCTGCACGAGCATAAGATCGAAAAGCTCCTGGTGGTCGATCGGGAATACCACCTCAAGGGGCTGATCACCGTCAAGGACATTCAGAAGATGATCAAATACCCGATCGCCTGCAAGGATGCGCTGGGCCGCCTGCGGGTCGGTGCCGCGATCGGCGTGGCGCCGGGGACCGCGGATCGCGCGCGGGCTCTGGTCGACGCCCGGGTCGATCTTCTGGTGATCGACACCGCCCACGGGCACTCCGCCGGAGTGCTGGAGACCATTCGAAAGATCAGGAAGAGCTTCCCGGAGCTCGATCTGGTGGCCGGGAACGTCGCCACGGAGCAGGCGACCGAGGATTTGATCCGTCTGGGAGTGGACGCCGTGAAAGTCGGCATCGGGCCCGGATCGATCTGCACGACGCGCGTGGTGACCGGTGTCGGCGTGCCTCAAGTCACAGCCATAGCAAATTGTGCGCGCGCCGCGGTGAAGCACGACGTGCCGGTTATCGCCGATGGCGGCATCAAGTTTTCGGGCGACATCACCAAGTCTATTGCGGCCGGCGCCTCATCGATCATGATCGGATCGCTTCTGGCCGGCACCGAGGAATCGCCGGGTGAGACGATTCTCTACCAGGGGCGAACGTTCAAGTCGTATCGAGGGATGGGATCGATCGGAGCGATGACCTCGGGGAGTGCGGATCGGTACTTCCAGAGCAGCGAAGCGGGTGAAGAGAAGCTCGTGCCGGAGGGGATCGAAGGGATGGTTCCCTATAAGGGGAGCGTCCAGGTGCTGATCCCGCAACTCGTCGGCGGCCTCAGGGCCGGCATGGGCTACTGCGGCGCGCGGGACGTCGTGACACTGACGCGCGAGGCGCGCTTTGTGCGGGTCAGTCCGGCCGGGCTCAAGGAAAGCCACGCGCACGACGTCGTGATCACGAAGGAAGCGCCCAACTACCGGCTCGAGTGACGACGATCGACGATCCTGATCTCCCGTTCCGTCCCGCCGCGATCGACAAACGACACCTCGAGACCGTCTCTGACACCGTAGCGACCGAGACGCTCGCCCCACTCGACGATCGCCACGCCCTCCCCACCGAGGATCTCCTCCAGACCCAGCTCGCCCAGGTCCGATTCTCGTTCGATGCGGTACAGGTCGACATGATGAACCGGAACCCGTCCCTGGTACTGATTGACCAGCGTGAAGGTCGGTGAGTGCACCTCGGAAGGATCGACACCGAGCCCGGCGGCGATCCCGCGCGCCAGCACCGTCTTGCCGAGGCCGAGATCGCCGATCAGCAGGACGACGTCTCCGGGCGCCAGGTCCGCGGCGAGCTCGACCCCCGCGCGGGTGGTCTCCGACTCACTGTGTGTGACGAGGGTCTGTGTGGCCATCCCGGGTCAGACGAGCGAGGATTCCATCAGCACCGGCCTCGGCATCAGGTTGCGGTGCTGGCGGTAGAGTTGGGGGAGCGGGCGGATCAACTCGAATCCGGCGCGCAGGAACAAGGGGCGACTGCGATGGTTGGCAACCAGCCGGACGATCTTGAGATGACGGCGGCGGCCGACCACGTTCGCTTCCTGCAGAAGACGGAAGCCGATATTGCGACCCCGCAGCGGCTCATCGACCCCGATCGAGGCGATGTACAGGACATCGCCCCGGGGGTTGTGGGAGGCGGAGGGGAGCATCTTCTCGCACTGCAGATACGACTTCGGAAAATCCCGTGTCCAGAGTACGCCGTTCAATTGCGCCACGATGCGCGGCGGGCGACCGGCACGATGCAGCTCAGCCAGCAGAAACGATTCGGGCAGCGCGAACAATCTGCGCTGCAGCTCCTTGAGCGGGGCCGCAAGTCGGCCCCAGATCCGCCGTTCGAGAAGGGTCGCCTCCTCCAGGTCGTCCGGTCGCGCCGGGCGGATGATCACCCGCGCCGCCGCCGGTTTTGCGGACGGGTGCGGAAATGCCTGGTTGCCCTGATAGGGGTTCATCCGACCGACGCCGGGGTTCCGTCCATTGACGATTCCGCCGTCTTCCTTCACGCGCTCCTCCGTGTTGACAGGCCCGACTCCGGCGGCCTGCGGAATCGCGCCACAGCCGACGGTAAACGGGACAGAATGTCTCGGGCCAGCAGAGGCATCTCGCCGATCCGTGCGGCCGCCAGGTCGCCGGCGACCCCGTGCAGGTAAACTCCGAGACGCACCGCGGCCCCCACCTCGATCCCCTGGGCAATCAATCCCGCCAGCACCCCGGTCAATACGTCTCCGGATCCGCCGGTCGCCATCCCCGGATTGCCCGAGGAGTTGACGAACACCGTTCCCGTGGGTGTGGCGACCAGCGTGCGATGTCCCTTCAGGACCAGGTGACAATGGTGGCGCCGGGCGAAATCCCGGGCCACCTCGACCCTCCCGGCCAGCACCTCGCGGGTGCTTCGCCCCAGAAGTCTCGCCATCTCCCCGGGGTGGGGAGTGAGGACCAGCGGACGCTTGCGACCCGTCAACGATCCTGTCGCCCCGGCGAATGCGTTCAAGCCGTCAGCGTCCAGTATGACCGGAACCCGGATTCTCGGCACCAGGGCCCGGATCAGTTTCTCCGTCTCGGGGTGTGTCGTCAATCCCGGACCGACCGCGACGACCTTTTTCCCTTTGATCAGACGCAGAATGCGTGCGAGAGATCCGCGCGCGAGCGACCCCGCGTCGGTCTCCGGGAGACCGTCCGTCATCACCTCCATCGCTCTGCTGATGAACGGGCCCTGGATCCCCTCCGGCACCGCCGCCGTGACCAGGCCACATCCGGCTCGCAGGGCCCCCAGGGCGACCATCCGGGCCGCTCCCCCCTTGCCTCGGGACCCGGCGATGATCAGGGCGTGGCCATGGGTCCCCTTGTGGCTGTCGGCTCGCCGGGTCGGGAAAAGGGGGATGAGCGAGGCCTCATGCATCAGATGCAGGTCAATCCGCTCGGCATCGACCGCCTCAGGGGGAATCGAAATGTCCACCACGTGAAGCCGGCCGCAGAGGGTCTCGGCCGGAGGAAACATGTGCGGTACCTTGGGGCGGGCGAAGGTGACGGTATGGTCGGCGGCAATGCAGGGACCACGTACATCAGGAGAGTCGCCCGAGAGTCCTGACGGGATGTCGATCGCCACGACGTCCGATTCCGCGTCATTGACGTCCCGGAAGACCCCGGAGAGAAATCGACCGACCGGCCGCGAGAGTCCCGTGCCGAAGATCCCATCGATGATCAGGTCCGATTTCGCGAGGAGGGACTTCGCGCGTGACCAGGAGGCGGAAGAACGGGCTTCGATCGGCCGGACGCCGAGACGGTGCAGCGCCTTGAGATTGGCGCCTGCGCTGCCCCGGACCTGGGAGCGGCGACCGAAGAGCACGATATGGAACGGGATACCGCGATTCCTCAAATGACGCGCCAGAACGAAGGTGTCTCCTCCGTTATTTCCTTTGCCGCACAACAGGATCGGCCTCCTGAAGGCCAGATCCGGGAAAGTCTGGCGGAGAAATCCGAAAATCTGGATACCGGCGTTCTCCATCAGGACGATCTCGGGTATGGCAAACCGGTCGACGGTACGTCTGTCGATCGATCTCATCTGCTTCGCTGTCAGGATCTCCACGCCGGAATGCCCCACAGGCGGCCCACTTTACAGGACGCACGGCCGTAGGATCAAGCATGAAGCAGGGCGGAATTCCGACCCGCTACCGGCGGGGGACTGCGCTGAGAAGCCCCATCGACCGGAACAGATGCACGCGGCGCGTTGACAGTGCAGCGAGTGGTCGACGATAATTATCGAATGCCGGTTCGATCAACCCAAATACAAGAGGATTCTGGGGATGTTTCGATTCTTAACGGCCGGTGAATCGCACGGCCAGGCCCTGATCGCCGTTCTGGATGGCATCCCGGCCGGACTGCA
>JAZGDH010000137.1:0-8169 GCA_036477555.1 Acidobacteriota bacterium | reverse complement strand
GCGCGCGCGGGGGGAAAGAGGAAGGACAAGAAGAACATCCCCTTTGCCATCGCAAATATCCACGCGACATTCAACAACACCGTGATCACTATCAGCGATCAGGCGGGTAACGTGCTGGCGTGGTCTTCGGCCGGATGTGTCGGATTCAAGGGCTCACGCAAGGGCACGCCGTTCGCCGCGCAGCTCGCGGCGCAGACGGCAGGGAACGCCGCCAAGGAACACGGCGTGCGGCAGGTAGAGGTCAGAGTGAAGGGGCCGGGATCGGGACGTGAGTCCTCAATCCGGGCAATGCAGGCGATCGGGCTCGAGATCAAATCGATCAAGGATGTCACCCCGATCCCGCATAACGGCTGTCGGCCGCCGAAGCGCCGGCGGGTCTGAGCGAGGGAGGAAACGTGGCGAGGATTCGAGGTTCGGTCTGTCGGCTATGCCGCCGCGAAGGCATGAAGCTGTTCCTGAAAGGGAACCGCTGCTTCACGGAGAAATGCGCGATCGAGAAGCGCAACTTCGCGCCCGGCTTACATGGGAAGCGGCGTGTCAAGATGCAGGGTTACGGCATCCAGCTGAGAGAGAAGCAGAAGGTCAAACGCCTGTACGGGCTCCTCGAGAAGCAGTTCCGCCTGATGTTCCAGGAGGCGAGCCGGAAGAAGGGGATCACGGGCGAGTTGCTTCTGATCAACCTCGAGCGGCGTCTGGATAACACGATCTATCGTCTGGGCTTTGCCGGCTCACGGGCGCAGGCGCGTCAGATCGTCGCCCATGGCCACGTCAAGATCGATGGGCGGAAGGTCGATATCCCCTCGTTCCTCGTGAAACCGGGACAGACCATCAGCCTCAAGGATGGAATGAAGAAGAATGCGGGTGTTCAGGCGTCTCTGGATGCCGCACGCGGACGCGGGATTCCGGGATGGCTGACGCCCGATCCCGATAATTTCCAGGGGACGGTGACGGGGTTGCCTACCCGTGATCTGATCACCCTGCCGATCCAGGAACAGTTGATCGTCGAGTTGTACAGCAAATAAATAAGAGGGAGGCCCCCGGCAGGGGCCCCCGAGGAGGAGTGTCCAGATGCTGTGGAAAGGATTCCAGAGGCCGAAGCGCCTTGAGTGTGACCCCGAGTCGCTGACCCCGACCTACGGAAAATTCTGGGCCCAGCCCTTCGAGAGGGGGTTCGGGACCACCATCGGCAATGCCCTGAGACGGGTTCTGCTCTCCTCCGTGGAGGGGGCGGCGATCACCGCCGTCAAGATCGAGACCGTTCTGCACGAGTTCACCTCCGTACCCGGGGTGCTCGAGGACACCATCGATCTGATCCTCAATCTGAAGCAGATCCCTATCAAGATGAACGTCAGCCACGCCGAGACCATCTACCTGCGCGCCGAGGGCGCCATGGAGGTCAAGGCCGGCCACATCGAGACCAATCCCAACGTGGAGATCCTCGAACCCGACGTGCACATCGCGACGCTGTCGGAGGAGGGTCGGCTGAACATCGAGATGAGGGTGAAGCCGGGACGGGGATATGTGCCGGCGGATCGGAACTACGATAGCGATCTGTCGATCGGCTACATCCCGATTGACTCGGTTCACTCGCCTGTGAGGAAAGTGAGCTACGTCATCGAGGACGCCCGCCTCGGTCAGACCACGGACTACGACAAGCTGGTCATGGAGATCTGGACCAACGGCACGGCGAGTCCGCAGGGCTCGATGGCCCTGGCCAGCAAGCTGCTCAAGGATCACTTGTCCATCTTCATCAACTTCGAGGAAGTGCCGGAGATGGACGAGCAGGACGTCGACCGTGAGAAGGAGCGTCTGCGCGAGAATCTCATGCGATCGATCGAGGAGCTTGAGCTGTCGGTGCGCTCCTATAACTGCCTGAAGAACGCCGATATCAAGTCAATCGCCGAACTGGTTCAGCGCACCGAGCCGGAAATGCTGAAGACGAAGAATTTCGGCCGCAAATCCCTCAACGAGATCAAGGAATTGCTGGCAGGGATGGGACTGTCGCTCGGCATGCAGGTCGACCACATTCTGCAGCCCAGGGAGGAGTAGGGGGACCATGCGTCACAATAAAGGCCTGAGGAAGCTGGGCCGGACAACCAGCCATCGACGCGCGCTCCTGCGCAATCTCACCACGTCGCTCTTCAGGCACGAGAGGATTAAAACGACGCTGCCGAAGGCCAAGGAGTTGAGGCCGATCGCCGAGAAGCTGATCACGATCGCCCGTCGGGATGACCTGCATTCGCGAAGACGCGTTCTGCGGGATGTCAGTGACAAGGAGGTCGTCAAGAAGCTGTTCGGCACATTGGCGCCGCGATTCGCGACGCGTCCGGGCGGCTATACGCGGACGCTGCGTCTCAACCCGCGGCCCGGGGACGGCGCGGACATGGCGATCGTCGAATTGATCGGATCGGAGCCGACGTTCAAGAAACGGAAGGAAGAGAAGAAGGCCCGGCGCGACCGCAAGGAGGCGGCTGTGGCGCGTGAGCAGAAGGAGGCCGCGGCGGCTGAAGCGCCTCCTGCCGAGGCGGAAGAGGCCCCGGCGAAGAAGAAAAAGAAGGACTGAAGAGCGCCCGCTGGCGCGCCAGGCAACGGATCGAAGGAGGAGCCGTCAGGC
Organism: Acidobacteriota bacterium; assembly: GCA_036477555.1. Taxonomy (GTDB): domain Bacteria; phylum Acidobacteriota; class Polarisedimenticolia; order Gp22-AA2; family Gp22-AA2; genus JAPUIN01. The sequence goes on along the minus strand of JAZGDH010000137.1, from coordinate 5,555 downwards.
TCCTCTTTTTTTCCCCCAAATGCTGGATCGGTTCCGGGCCGGGCGACCCAGGCGCAGGATCAGATCGGTAGAGGCGTGTCTCTTGCGATCCCCCGCGATCCGCACGCGACCGCCGTAGCGCCTCACCACGTCGCGCTCGGGGACGTTGGCCGGCTTGTAATCGGTCCCCTTACAGTGGATCTCGGGTCGGATTGTCTCCAGAATCGGGGCGACCGTGCGGCCGGAAAACAGGACGACCGCGTCGACGCCCTCGATCGCGGCGACGAGTCTGGCGCGGTCACGCGCCGGGATCAGGGGACGTCCGGGACCGCGGAGAAGGCGTGCCGAACGATCGTCATTGATCGCGACGATCAACAGGTCACCGAGCCGGCGGGCGCCTTTCAGGTAACGCAGGTGACCGACATGCAGCGGATCGAACAGTCCGTTGGCCAGAACGACGCGCGGCGCAGGACGCCGGCGCCTGAGACGACCCAGTCGCCTCTTGAGCGCCGCGAGCCCGGTCACGCGCGGCGGCCGAGGGTGGAATCACCTTCCACGGCGCGGCGCAACTCGTCGCGGCCGACGGTGGCGGTGCCGCGTTTCATCACGACGATTCCTCCCGCGTAGTTCGCCAGCAGCGCCGCTTCGTGGTACCCGCTGCCCGAGAGGGCGGCGAGTGTAAAGGTGCTGATCACCGTGTCACCCGCTCCGGTAACGTCCGCGACCTCATCGGTTCCGTAGACGGGGATCTGGATCGGATCCCGGGATCCGGTAAACAGGGTCATTCCGTGGCTTCCTCTGGTGATCACCACCGCTTCGGCGCCGGCGCGCAGCAGCGCGGCGGCTCGTTGCAGTCGGTCCGCATCCTCGCCGATCGATTCTCCAAGGGCCGCCTCGGCCTCCTGCAGGTTGGGCGTGGCGGCGGTCACACCGCGGAACAGTCTGAGCTGCGAGCGGGAGTCGACGAATAACGGAATCCGCGCCTTCCCGAGGGCCTCCACAACTTTCGGTATGCTGGCCGGATTCAGCAGACCGAGCCCGTAGTCGGACACGAGGGCGCCGCGAACGTCGGAGGCCGCCGCTTCGAGTGCGGCTGAAAACCGCGAATCGTCGGCCGCGATCTCCGGGCCGCCACCTCGATCGACGCGGACGATCTGCTGCTTGGTGGCGTGCGGGCTACCGGCGAGAATCCGGCGCTTGATCGGTGTCCGGTAGTGATCGTCCCGCCACAGTCCCGAGATATCGACACCGCGCGATTCCAGCAGGTGCGAGAGTTGCGTCCCCGCTTCGTCGTTCCCGACGCGCCCGATGACCGCGGCGCGCCCTCCGAGCGCGGAAATGTTAGCGGCGGCGTTCGCGCCTCCCCCCGGAAGCCGATCGGTCCGACGGTGCTCCAGGATCAGGACGGGAGCTTCACGCGACACCCGGCCGATCTCGCCGTACTCGAATTCGTCGAGAACCAGGTCACCGATGACAAGGACGGGAACCCCTGCCATGCGCTCGATCGCCGTAAGCAGATCCTCGCGCCCCGGGGGGGAATCGCCCGCCGACCGCCCCTCTCTCCCGGACCCCCCGCGCCCTGAGGTCATCGTCCCGTCTCCCGGGACATCGGTGCGGAGGAGCCGATCTGCGAACCCTCGCGGTCGAGGATCCACCGGACGGCGTCCAGGAGATCCGCCGCGACATGCGCCGGCTTCGTGGTGAAGCGCTCCTTCTGGTGCTCGAGGAGGCCGCGACCGTACCCGGTCAGGACGAGGACACCCCGCATCCCGGCCCGGGCGCCGGCCTCGATGTCGATCCAGCTGTCGCCGACGATATAGGAGGCCCCCGAATCGATGTCGAGCTCCTTCACCGCGCGCTCGATCAGCCCCGGAATCGGCTTACGGCAACCACATTTCTGACGGTACGGCGCTGCGCCTTCGTGCGGATGATGGGGGCAGTAGTAGATCCCGTCGAGCTCGGCGCCGCCCTCGCGCAGCAGCCCGACCAGTTTATTGTGGACTTCGAGAACGAGCGATTCCGGGAAGTAACCGCGCGCCACTCCGGCCTGGTTCGTCACCACCACAGTTAAATAGCCCGACTGCCGCGCAAGCCGGATCGCCTCCGCGCTTCGCGGCAGCAGTCGATAGCGGGACAGGTGATTGACGTACCCCACCTCCTCGCTGATCGTGCCGTCGCGGTCGATGAAGATCGCCCTGCGACTCATGACGCCGCTGCCCCGAGACGGGAGATGGTCGAAGTGGTCGACGCTCCGGCGGGAGGGCGCGTCGCCGGGGGCGGCAGGGAAGCGCCATTCACCCGGGGCCGGGTGCGCCAGCGATCGTGCATCCAGAGCCAGCATTCGGGTCGCTCGCGCACCTCGTTCTCCACCAGCCGGGTGCAGTCCCGCATCACCGTCACGATGTCGTCCTGGAGAGAGCCGCGGCGGACCGGTCGCAGGGCCGGCCGGTAGCGGATCAGGAGGCGGCCATCCGGAAGCGCATAGGAGAAAACCGGGACGATCGGGGCTCCGCTCTTGAAGGCGAAGGTCGCCAGGGAGGGGGTCGTTGAAGCCGGGTGGCCGAAAAAATCGACGAACACGCCGGCGTCGCCCCGCACATTCTGGTCGATCAGAATCGCGACGGCGCGCCCGTCCCGAAGGGCGCGCAGGATCCCTCTGGCAGCATTGCGCTTCGGGAGCAGCCTGTTCCCTCCGAGGCAGCGAATGCGCACGAGCAGACGGTCGAACCACGGATTGTCGAGTGGACGAACGACCATCGACATCGGGATCCCCAGGCGGTGCTGCAGAAGGGCCACCAGTTCCCAGTGACCGAAATGTCCCGAAAAGACGAGAACGCCGCGCCCCTCGGCCGCGGCTTCCTTCAAGTGCTCCTCCCCCTCGTAAACGGCGATCTGTGCGGTCGGTCGTCGGAGAAGGCGCGGGAAATAGGCCGCGTCGACGCAGATCATCCCGATATGCGCGAACGCCGCGCGGGCGATCCGCGCGCGCCCGGCATCGTCGAGTGAATCACCGAACGCACGGCGCAGATTCACGTAGGCGATGCGGCGGTGGCGGGCCGAGCACCGGTAGTAGACCCGCCCGAGCAGGCGGCCGAGCGCCTGCCCGGCGCGACGCGGCAGAAGGGCCAGGGCCGCCAGGGTCGTGCGGACCGCCAGGTACAGCAGGAGGGAGCCGGCGCCGGGTCGCTTCGGCTTCATGACGGCCGCCCGCTGTCCCGCACGCGCAGATCATTCAACCGGTCGAGCAGCCAGGAGGGCAGATCGGAACCGTCCGGGAAGCTGACCCGAAGGCCGAGTGCGTAGGGGGTCGGCGCGCCGGAGGGCCAGTGATCGATGCGAACCAGATCCTTGTCGGTCGTCACAAGCACGTCCGCGCGCAGGTCGCGCGCCGATCGGGCGATCTCCTCGAGATCCCGCGATCGGTAGCGATGGTGATCACGAAATCGCCGGGTGCCGATGACGCGGAGCCCCAGTTGGTCGAGTTGCGCCTCGAAGCGCTCGGGCCGTGCGATCCCGGAAAAGGCGAAGGCCGAGAGGCCCTTGAGCGCCACCGGCGCGAGCGCCTCCCCGTCGGCGCGTTGAAACCCCTGTGGCTCGATGCGGACATGGAAGAGGTCGGGATGCGGATGATGGCGCTCCAGGATCGACGCGAGAGCGGCCGGCACGCTCCCCTCCGACCGCGTGATCACGAGCGCGTCGGCGCGCCGCACCGCTTCGATCGGTTCGCGGAGGGGCCCGAGCGGCAGCATTCTACCATTTCCAAACGGGTCGCTGCCGTCCACGAGGAGCAGGTCGACGTCGCGCCGGACGCGCCGATGCTGGAACGCATCATCGAGCAGGATCACCTCGGGGGTGAAGGCGTTCGTGAGGCACCTCGCTGCCTCGATCCGATCGCCGCCGACGGCGACGGCGACCGACGGATTGTCACGGGCGATCAGATAAGGCTCGTCACCCGAGAGGGATGGCTCGGTCAAAAGGCGGTGACCGTTCGAGACCAGCCTGGGGGCGGGACCGCCTGCGCGCCGGTACCCGCGACTCAGGACCGCGGTGCGGTACCCGGCGTCGGACAGGAATCCGGCCAGGTGAGAGCAGAGCGGAGTCTTTCCGGTGCCGCCGACAGTCAGGTTACCGATGCTGATCGCGGGACAGGGGAGCCGCCGCGCCAGAAGCCACCCGGCATCGTAGAGCGCGTTGCGGGCGCGCACCGCCGCGGTGTACAGGACGGCCGGGGCACCGAGCGCCCAGCGGGTTGCCATCCCGCTTCCGATCACGTTCGTGTCGTGGGCACGGTGCCCGCTCCGGGAGAGACGATTATTTCCTCGTGAAGAAGTGACATGGTCCGGTCGAGAGCCCCGCGGTGGGCTTCGATGACGCGGCGGGCCGCCTCTCCGGCACGCGCGGCGGCAGGCGGGTCGCCGAGCAGGGCGATCGCCCGCGCACCGAGCGCTCGCCCGTCGGCGACCATGTAGCCGCCGCCTGCATCGCCGAGGGCTCGGGCGGCCGCTGCGAAGTTCCGCACATTTGGCCCGAACAGGACCGCCTTTCCGAGCGCGGCCGGCTCCATCAGGTTCTGCCCGCCGCGTCTGCCGAAGCTGCCGCCGACGAAGATGACGTCGGCAGCGGCGTACAATTCGGCGAGGAGCCCCACGACATCGATGACGAGAACGTCGTAGCCGGTCGATTCGCGATCCCGGAATCGCTCGACCCGCAGGCCGGCGGAACGGAAAACCTCGATCGCCGCCGGGCCGTCCTCGGGATGGCGCGGTACGTGGATCAGTCTCGACCGGGGGTACGCCCCGCGAATCATCCGGAACGCCTCGAGCACGGGGTGTTCTTCTCCCGGCTCCGTGCTGCCGGCGAGGAACAGTGTCTCGTCGCCGCCGATCCCGATGCGGGCCCTGATCGCGGCAGGGTCGGTCTCGGGCGGAGCGATATCGAACTTCAGGTTGCCGGTCACCCGGATCCGGTCAAGCGGTGCACCGAGCGAGACGATGCGGTCGGCATCCTCCTGCGACTGCATCGAGAACAGGTGCACGTGGGAAAGCACCCGGCGCAGGAATCGTCGCACGAGCCGGTAACGGGGATAGGCGCGGGTCGAAATGCGCCCGTTCACGATCACGACCGGAATGCCCCGCCGCCCGCAGAGCCTGAGAAGGTTCGGCCAGATCTCGGTCTCCATGATCAGAACGAGGCCGGGCCGGAGGCGGTCGAGCAGGCGACCCATGCTGCGCGGCAGATCGATCGGCAGCGTCGAGATTGAATCGGGGCGGGTGTCACCTGCCGCTTCGGCCACGGCCCGGCCGGTGGCGGTGGCTGTCGTCACGTGGATTGACATCCCGGGAAACGTCCGACGGAGCCTGCCGACGAGGGAGAGGGCGAGCCGGACCTCTCCGACGGAGACGGCGTGCATCCACACCCCTCCCGGCCGCTCTCCGGCCGGTGGCGGGGCATGCCCGAGTCGCTCACGCCACGGAGGTGAGGCGCCACCGGTCATCCGGGGGATCACGATCTGGTAAGGAAGGAGGGCCGCCCAGGCGAGACGCAGGAGCGCGCCATAGAGGCCATACATGGAAAGG
>JAZGDH010000136.1:0-2909 GCA_036477555.1 Acidobacteriota bacterium | reverse complement strand
ACTCGGCCCTCTCGCCCCGCAGGCCGTCGAGGACCTGGATACGACGCTCCACGCCATTCGCCGCCGCGGGCACCGCCAGTTGCTGCTGGAGAATTTCTTTTTGGGTCTTCTGCCGCGCTCCTCCGCGCCCTCTCGCGATCGAATCACCTGAAGCCGACATGTCGTTCATCCTGAGTCACCTTCGAAATCACAGGCGAGAATATCTGTGGGGCGTGCTGTTCCTCCTCGTCACCAATGCCCTGGCGATGTCGATCCCCTGGCGATTGAAGGGGATCATCGATTCGCTCGAGAGCGGCGCAGCGACCTCGGGCTCGCTTCTGACGGGGGCACTCTTCATTGCCGTGACGGCGGTTGCGCTGGTCGTCACCAGGATCCGTTCCCGTTTACTCATCCTGGGATCCTCCCGGCGGATCGTCTACGACGTCCGCAACGACCTGTTCGCCCACCTGCAGACCCTGCCGGCCTCGTTCTACGGGCGGCGTCGCACGGGCGAGCTGATGTCGATCACCGTGAACGATCTGCGCCTGATCCGTTCTCTGTACGGCCCGTGCGTGCTGTACATCCTCGATCTCGTCATTGCCTACTCGATCGGGCTGACCCTCATGGCGATCCTCGATCCGATCCTGATGGTGGCCGCCATCGTTCCTTACCCGCTCCTGCTTCTCGGGGTCTACCGGGCGAGCCATACCATCCATCGCAGGAGCAACGCGACACAGGAGCAGCTCGGGGAGATCAGCAACAAGGTTCAGGAGAATCTGAGCGGGATCAACATGGTGAAGGCGTACGGCCGGGAGGATTCCGAGATTGAATCGTTCGACGCGCTGTGCCGCGAATACCGGTCGCGCTCCCTCGCGCTGGCCCGCAGCCGGGGGCTGATCGGCGTGCTGATGATGGGCCTCGGAGGCGTGAGCGCCCTCGTCGTCTTCTGGCTCGGCGCCCGGCACGTTATCGAGGGGAGCCTGACGCTCGGCGGATTCGTTGCGTTTCTGACCTACCTGGTGCCACTGACCGACCGGACGATCATCATGGGCTGGATCCTCGGCACGTTTCAGCGTGGCCTCGGAGCGGTCAGCAGGATCGCCGCGATCCACGCCGAGCGCAGCGATCTTCCCGGAGATTGTGCGCCGGGGCCGGTGCCACCTCTCGCGGGACAGATCTCGTTCCGGAATCTGACGTTCACCTACCCGAACGGCTCCGGCACGGCACCGGCCCGACTACGGGACATCGATCTCGAAGTGCCGGCCGGCAGCCTGGTCGGAATCGTCGGCCGGGTCGGCTCCGGAAAATCGACCCTCGTCCATCTGCTCGCGGGCCTCTACCCGGTCCGCAATGGCTCGATCCTGGTCGACGGGTACGATCTCAATGAGATTCCGACCGGACATCTCAGAAAACATATCGGCATCGTCCCTCAGGAGACGTTCCTGTTCTCCCGCTCGATCGCCGAGAACATCGCCCTCGGATGCCCGGATGCCCCCCGGGCCCGGGTCGAGGAGGTGGCCGCGATCGCGCAGTTGACGCGGGATATTCCTCAGTTCGCCCATGGTCTCGAAACCCTGGTCGGCGAAAGAGGGGTGACGCTGTCAGGGGGTCAGCGCCAGCGCGTCGCCCTGGCGCGAGCACTCCTCCTCGAACCACGGATCCTGCTTCTGGACGACGCCCTCAGCAGCGTCGATGCCGACACGGAGGAGGCGATCCTCAGAAATCTACGCGGTTACATGCGCGGCCGGACGACCTTCGTCGTGAGCCATCGCGCGGCAACCATCTTCGACGCCGATCTGATCGTCGTGCTGGACGACGGCCGGATCGCCGAGACCGGATCGCCGGCCGACCTCCTGCGCCGCGAGGACGGCCCCTTCAGCCGGATGGTCCGGCAGCAGCGGATCGAACGCGAGCTGGAGTCGATGTGAGCCGACGCCACCAGCAGGACGACGAGATCCTCGGGAAGGCCTACGACGCCCGGCTGGTGCGCCGGGTCCTCCCGTGGCTGCGTCCGCACGCCGTCCTGATCGGCGTCTCCATCGCGCTCGTCTTCGTCGCCGCCGCCGCGAACCTGGCCGTTCCACTGCTCGTGCGCCGGCTGATCGACGATCACCTGGTCCTCGGTGATCCCCGGGGCGTCAGCCTGTTGATACTCCTCTTCATTCTGGCTCTCACCGTGGAGATGGTGGTCCGGTTCGCCCACCTCTACCTCACCGAACTGACTGGACAGAACGTCGTTCTGGCACTGAGGACACGCGTCTTCAGCCACCTCCAGCGGCTCGATTCGTCCTTTTTCGATGCCAACCGGGTCGGACGGCTGATGTCGAGGGTGACGACCGACATCGAGGCCCTGGCCGACCTGTTTTCGTCCGGTGTCGTCACGCTGCTCGGTGACAGTCTCAGGCTGATCGCGATCGTCGGGATCCTGTGGTGGCTCGACTGGCGCCTGGCGCTGGTGACCCTCACCGTCGTCCCCATCCTCTTTCTCCTGTCGATCCTGTTCCGTACCCGTATCCGGCACGCCTACCGTGAGGTCCGCAGGCGGATCGCGCGCATCAACGCCTCTCTTCAGGAGGCGCTCTCCGGCATGTTGATCGTCCAGATGTTCCGCAGCGAGCCACATCAGCGCGAGACGTTCACCGCGCTGAACAAAGACCACCGCGACTCCGAGCTGCAGTCGGTCGTCTATGAATCGTCGTTCTCGGCCATCGTGGAGCTGGTCGCGAACTGCGCGATCGCACTGATCGTCTGGTATGGGGGCGGGCGCCACCTCCAGAATTTCCTGACATTCGGCACCCTGTTTGCGTTCATCAGATACTCATCGCTCTTTTTCGGACCGATCCGGGAGCTCTCCGGCTTCTACGCCGTGATGCAGGGCGCCATGGCATCACTCGAGAGAATCTTCCAGCTGCTCGACACCCCACCGACGA
>JAZGDH010000135.1:0-3240 GCA_036477555.1 Acidobacteriota bacterium | reverse complement strand
CGGAGGCGAAGCGTTCCGGTATGTAGCTGTACATGAACCGCTCACCCTTGTTGTTGAGCAGGACACCGCCGTCGCCCCGCACCCCCTCGGTCACGAGAATGCCCCGGACCGATGGCGGCCAGACCATGCCGGTCGGGTGGAACTGGGTGAACTCGAGATCCATCAGCTCCGCCCCGGCCTCGAACGCCATGGCCAGGCCGTCTCCGGTGTACTCCCAGGAGTTGGAGGTGACCCGCCAGGCGCGACCGCCACCCCCGGTCGCCACGATGATCGCCGGCGCCCGGAACAGGACGAACCGGCCGGTCTCACGGAAATAGCCGAGCAGCCCCGAAATCCGCCCGCCATCGAGCATCAGTTCGAGGGCCGTGCACTCCATGTAGACATTCATCTCCTGATGGATGGAGTAATCCTGCAGCGTTCGAATGATCTCGAGTCCGGTGCGGTCGCCGACGTGGGCCAGCCGCGGGTAACGATGCCCCCCGAAGTTTCTCTGGCTGATCAACCCCTCCGAGGTCCGATCGAATACGGCGCCCCACTCCTCGAGCTCGCGCACACGATCCGGAGCCTCCCTCGCGTGCAGCTCGGCCATGCGCCACTGGTTCAGAAACTTGCCGCCGCGCATCGTGTCGCGGAAGTGGATCTTCCAGTTGTCGTGCGGGTCCGAGTTCCCCAGCGCCGCCGCCATCCCTCCTTCGGCCATCACCGTATGCGCCTTACCCAGCAGCGACTTGCAGACGATCCCTGTGCTCAAACCGAGTGACGCGCATTCGATCGCTGCGCGCAGCCCGGCGCCGCCGGCGCCCACCACCAGGACGTCGTGCTCGAAGGTCTTCAACTCGGAGATGTCGACCACGCCCTAGCCCCAGGTGTTGAGATCCCTGATGATGCCGATCGACACCATCCTGATGTAGAAATCGGTAAACCCCACCCAGAAGAGACTGAGCCACGCGAACGGCATGTGGCGGGCGTTGAGCCACGAGACCCGTCTCCACAGAGCGTAGCGGGGGCCGACCGACCCGTCGCAGGAGAAGCAGTCGGTGCGGCCACCGATCAGGTGCCTGAACGAGTGGCATCCGAACGTGTAACCGCCGAGCAGGACAGCGTTGAGCGTCAACACCAGGCTGCCGACCCCCACACCGAATCGACCGTCCCTGAAGAAGGCCATCAACGCATCATAGGAGAGGATGAAGATGAAGACGATGGCGGCATAGAGAGCGTAGCGGTGCAGGTTCTGGAACAGGAGCAGTAACGTCTCCCCGCGATAGGCGCCGCGCGACACCGGATTGACCCCGCAACCGGGCGGTGTCCCGAAAAATGATCGATAGTAGGCCTTGCGATAGTAGTAACAGGTTCCGCGGAATGCCCCCGGAAAAATAAGGATAAAGAACGCCGGTGACGCCGGCAGGAAGGCCGGCCACCAGCCGGGCCACGTGCCGAACCAGGCGTGCGCCAGCGGCGCGGCGCCGGCGGCCGATGGTTCGACGAAGAGCACGGGGGAATAGAGCGGGGAGAGATAGGCTCCGTGGTAGTAGTGGTTGCCCTGAAACGCCGCCCACGTTGTGTAGATGACGAAGCCACCCAGCCCCAGAGCCGTCAGCAGCGGCCCGATCCACCAGCGATCCGGTCGGACGGTGGCCGCCGCCCCTTCCGGATATCCCCCCGCCGCGATCGTCTGTGCCATCGCTTCCTTTCCCGTTGTCGACGCTCTGGGATCGCGGGGATTCTATCCGCTCGTGCAGCCCGATCGCAATCACCACCTCCCGACCCATTCGGGTGCCGGCCAGGCTTCCGGGAGCCTGGCCTAGTGGCGGCCGCGCTCGCGTTCCCGCGCGGGGAGAATCTCGAGGCAGGTCGTCCACCACCCGGTCAGGATCGTCTCGACGAACTCCTCGGGCAGTTTTTCTTCGCGCATCTCGCGCGCGAACCCCTCATGATCGTAGTGGACCGGAACGAACTCCACATCGATCGGTTCGCCGGTTTTCCCCGCCGTGAGGAAGGCATACCACACGTTGCAGCGGCCGTCGTTCGCCGGTCGTCCGAGAACACCGACGTTGACGATCTGACCACCCGAAGGGAGAGTCCGGCTCCAGTGCAGCCCCGTGTGCGTGCACAGGACCCCGTCGACCCGCTGCTCCCGGAGCAGGCGCTCCAGAAACGGCACCGGCGACGTCGACTCCCACAGAAATTCGTTCTGCCGGCGGGGCGAGCCGTGGCACAGCAGCAGGCGCCTGTCGCCCAGCGTCACTTCGATCCGACGGGGCAGACCCCGGTACCACCTCTTGAAATCAGCCGGCGTGCGCTCGCGTGTGTAGTCGTACGCGATCTGCGCGAATGCGTTGTCCCTCGGATCGGTGTAGCCGCACTGGCAATCGTCGAGATCGCTCCCGACCGAGTCCTCGTAGTTGCCCTGGATCACACGGACACCGTGCTCCATGAGGATCGGCGGGATCCGCGCCGGATGCGGTCCGAAGCCGCCGAGATCCCCCAGGCAGTAGAGAGCCTCGGCGCGGCGGTGGCGCGCGTCCTGGATCGCGGCCAGGAGCGCGGGCGCGTTGTTGTAAACGCCGCCGAAGAACGCGGCGCGGCGAATCCCGGCGTCGGGCGATCCGGACGACCTCATGTCGAACAGGTCGCACCGGTCACGTGACAGGTGTAGCAGGCGGAGCGCGACAGCCCGAAGGGGCGGAGTGTTTCCCCGATCGTCGCCCCCATCCTCGCGCCGCTCTCCTCGATCAGGATCGGGCAAACGTAGACGCCCCGGCTCGTGATCATGCGTCCGGTGCTGCACTGCAGGGCTGCGAGGCTTTCATCGGTCACCATCGCGGCTGTGAGCCTCTCCCACTGTTCATATCCACGGCTGCGCTCCTTTTCGGCGCCGAGACGCCAGAGCGGCAGGACCTTGAGGCGCGGCTTCGTCAACCCGATACTCCTCAACAGATCCAGCAGGCGGGTCCGGCCCTCGTTCGACCCCACTCCCTCCGCCGCCTCGCTGACGGTAATCACCGGGTTGAGCCGCTCGCTCCAGAGATTACGGATCCCCTCGACCGTGCGCTGAAACGTGCCCGGACCGCGGATGGCGTCATGATCCGCCGGGCCCCATCCATCGAGACTGATCCGGATCTCGAGGGAGTAGTCCGATCCGTCCGCGAGCGTCCGCAGCCGCCCGCAGCGCCCGGGATCCAGGAACAGACCGTTGGTCAACACCGATGCCGGGCCGACCTTCAGGGTCTCCTCCAGAAT
>JAZGDH010000134.1:0-2459 GCA_036477555.1 Acidobacteriota bacterium | reverse complement strand
TCTTCTATCCGCGGATGATGCGTCCCGGGATGAACGAGACGAAGTACGCTCACAACTCGTATCTTCAGGCAGCCGCGAGCTGGGGAATCTGGATCTTTGTGCCGCTCTCCGTCCTCATCGCGGCTCTGGTGCGGGCGACGAGAAGAGCGAGGCGATCCGCGACGTCGGGGCTGCCGTTCCTCGCCGGCGGGTGTGCTTTCGTCGCGCACAACCTGATCGACTTCACCGCCTATCTGCCGGCGGTTGCGATCCCGGCCGCGATCGTTCTTGGAGCCGGCCTCGCGAGCGCCGGTCGTGATCCTCGAACCGCAGCGGCCGGGACCGGTCGCCGGGTCGCACGCCGCGCCGCGACGGTCGGAGCCGTTGCCGTCGCGCTGCTGCTCATATGGTACGGCCTGTTTGCCGCCCGCTCGAGGACTCTACTTCAAGAGGCCGGGCTGGCTGCGCAGGAGGGTGAGACGGTGCGGGCGCTCGAACTGGCGAGGGATGCGGCGGCCGCGCGGCCACTCGATCCTGATCCGCACGCCTTCATGGCGCAGCTTGTTCTCACCCGCGGGCTGGGGGACGAGACGCTTCGATCGGAGGGAGAGCGCGCTTCGATCCGGGCCCTCCACCTGCAACGGGAATCGGCGATCCTCCACCATACCCGCGCCCTCTATCATCGGGCGGCCGGCGAGTTCGCACCGGCCTACCGCGAAGGACGGGCGGCGCAGGATTTGAATCCGAACAAAGCGATCTATCGGCTCGACGGCCGGACCACAGCGAACGGGGCGGGACCATGATGGCTCGACGGGCGCTCGTCTTTCTCGGCGGCGCGGTCGCACTCCTTGCCCCGTTCGGCGGCGGGGGACGGCAACCGTTCGCGATGCTGATCCTGCACCTGCTCGTCCTCATGTATCTCCTCATCGCGTCGATGCACTGGATCGGCGGAGGGATGCGCCTCACCGGCATGGGGACGGCCCGCATCGTGCCCGGTCTCGTCGCGGGCGGATTACTGCTGGCATCGATCGCGTCGCTGCGTGCCGATTATGCGCTGGCCGCCGGACTCGGGTATCTGGATCTCGCGTTGCCAATCGCCCTGTTCGTCACGGCGCTGGCAGGTGATCCCGATCGGCGTCGTCTCGGACAGCTGCGCAACCTGGTCGTCGCCTCGACGACACTGCAGGCGGTCGTCGCGCTCGTGCGTGGTTGGGATGGCGGGCCGGCCGCCGCCGCGGCCCTGTTCGAAAACTCCAACCATCTCGCCGCGTGGCTCAACATCGGCATGCTGCTCTGTGTTGCAGCGGCCGAGTCGCATCGGGTGGCGGGCAGGATCCGGACATGCTGGGGATGGGTCGCGCTCGGCCTCTTGCACATGATGTCGGTCGCGCGGCTCTCGTCGCGCGGCGCGCTGCTGGCGCTGGCCCTCTCGTTTGCCCTGTTCGTGGCGATTCGTGCCGCGCACTGGTCGCGTCGCACCCGTGCGGGGATCGGCCTGGTGTTTCTGCTGGCGTCTGCGGTCGGGACCGTCTCGCTGGTTCGCCGCTTCACCGCCGCCGAGGATCCGTATCTGTATCACCGCCTCGCGATCTGGGAAGCCTCGCTCGGGATGCTGGCCGAGCGCCCCTTCCTCGGCTTCGGCCCGGGGATGTTCAAGCATGAGGCCGGAAACTACAACTTCCCGCTCGACCAATCGCCGGTCCGCTACGGCAGAACATTCAGTTCCGCCCACTCCGCCATCCTTTCGGTCGCGGTCGAGGCCGGCGCCCCGGCCGCCCTCCTCTTCCTGGCAGCCACCTGCCTGACGATCGTCCTCCTGCTGCGCTCACGGGGCGACCCGGATCAGGGTGGGATGACGTCCGGAGTCGGTCTGGCGCTGTTCTCGCTGCTGGTTCATGCGGTCGTGGAGGATCTGCATCATCGGCCGGCGCTTCTCCTCGTCCCGGCGCTGCTCGCAGGGGCGGCGCTCGCCGCGGCCGCCAGGGGCCGGCAAAGCGCAGCGGGGGCGGCGCTGCCGGGCGCTCGCCTGGAGGGGATCGGTGCGTTGAGGGCCGGGATGGTGACACTCATCGTCTGCGCCGCCTGGGGCATCGTGATCCTCCCGTACCTGGCGCACCGAGAAGCGGAAGCGGCACGCGGTCTGGATCGCGCGGGGCTCCAGCGCATGGGGCGCGCCGCGAGCCTGAACCGTCTGCATCCCGAATACCGGCACGATCTGGCGATGGCGGTGCTCAATCTCGGACCGATCGACGCGGATCGCTATGCCGCATCGTCGCGCCATCTCCTGGAGGCACGCAGGCTGAAGCCGAACGATTACCGCTTTCCGTTGCTGCTCGCCCGCCTCGAGGCGCGCGTCGGCGACCGGATCTTCGAGGACGTCGGCGCGGTCGGTCGGGCGAACGATCTGTACCGCGAGTCGGTGCGGCTCTCACCGTCCGATCCGAGACCGCTGCTCGAATGGGGGGGGCATCTCTCCTCCA
>JAZGDH010000133.1:0-2162 GCA_036477555.1 Acidobacteriota bacterium | reverse complement strand
TGCGTGCTCGCCTGTTACAACTCGATCATCCCGCGCCTCTGCCCGGAGATGCCGGCGCCGCAGAGAGAGGCGATCCTCTACGCCGAGAAGATGCCACTGGTCTACACGAATGTCCTGATCCGCGACTGGTCGGCATTCGAGAAACTCGGGGTGGCGTGGATCCGCTGCCCGGGGTCGTACCACACGAACATCGGACTCGATTTCCCCGTCAGCCTGGGAGATTACACCCACTCGAAGCAGCCGGACGAACCGATGATCCTGCATCTCGGGCGCGTCCCGCTCGCCCCCGGCAGACCTCCGCGCGATCAGTGGCGGGCGGGGCGGCGGGATCTCCTGAATACCTCGTTCGAGACATTCGAGCGCAAAATCCGCGACCAGCTCGGCCGCGCCCTCGCGGACGGGGGATTCGATCCCGCGCGCGACATCCAGGGGATCACCGTCAACCGGTGGCCGCACGGGTACGCCTACGACCACAACACGCTGTTCGACCCGGACTGGAGTGAGGAGGAGCGGCCCTGGGTGATCGGCCGCAAGCGGTTCGGCCGCATCGCGATCGCCAACTCCGATGCCGCCGCCGATGCGTACGCCGACGCGGCGATCGACCAGGCGCACCGCGCCGTCATGGAGCTTCTCGGCTGACGTCATGAGTCGTCGTCACGAGCGCGTTATCCTTCATCTCGATATGGATGCCTTCTACGCCGCCGTCGAGATCCGCGAGGATCCGACACTCGCCGGCAAACCGTTGATCATCGGGCACCGCGGCCGGCGCGGGGTCGTGTCGACCTGTTCGTACGAGGCGCGACGCTTCGGTGTGCGATCCGCCATGCCGTCGGTGACCGCCGAACGGCTCTGTCCGGATGCGCTCTGGCGGCCCGGCCGGATGGATCTTTACGTTCGTGTCTCGCGCCGCATCCGGCGAATCCTGGAGGACGCCACTCCGGTGATCGAACCGATCTCGATCGACGAGGCGTTTCTGGACATGACCGGAGTCGTCCGGGATGCTGCTGGCGGCCGACGCGTGGCGGAAGACCTCAAGGAGGAGATCCGATCGCGGGAGCGGTTGACCGCCTCGGTCGGGGTCTCGGAGAACAAGTTCCTGGCCAAGGTCGCCTCCGATCTGGAGAAGCCGGACGGCCTGGTGATGCTGCCGGTCGCAGACGTGCCCCGCCGATTGTGGCCACTTCCGGTGGAGCGGCTGTGGGGTGTCGGACCGAAGACGGCCGGCATCCTCAAGGGCGCCGGTCTGCACACCATCGGCGCGATCCCGGTGTTGCCGGAGAGCCGGCTGGCCCGGCTGGTCGGCCGGTCGTCGGCCGCCCACCTGCGCGCCCTCGCCCGCGGGGAAGACGATCGGCCGGTCGTGCCACACCGCGAGGCGAAGTCGATCTCGGAGGAGAGGACCTACGGGGAGGATCTGACCGACCCCGACGACATCGATCGCGCGATGCTGGAAAGGTCGGAAGGAGTGGCGCGCGAGCTGCGCCGTGAACGACTCGTCGGGCGGACCGTCCGGATCAAAGTCCGCACGGGGGATTTTACGACCTGGACGCGCGCGGTGACCCTCCCCGCGCCGACCGATCTCGCGGAATCGATCGTGGCGGCGGCGCGCCGGCTGTTCAGCGATCGGATCCGGCTGGGGACGAAGGGGGTGCGCCTTCTCGGCATCGGCGTGAGCGGTCTGGAGCCGGCCGGCGCCGAACAGGGAGCGCTGTTTCCGGACGCAGCGGAGGAACGGGCGCGGAGGATGGCGCGCGCCGTCGATTCGGTGAGAGATCGTCTCGGCGAGGGTGCGATCACGCGCGCCCGGCTGCTGCCCAGGCGCCAGCCGTGACCGCTCAGCGGCCGCAGAGACGTTTGAAATTGCAGTTGCGGCAGCGCCACTCCTCGGTCGTGAGGGGGCAGGAGTCCCGATCGGCCTCGTTGCGCTCGGCGTCACTCAGCAGGGTCTTCATGTCGCGGATCGAACCCCGGATGTAGCCGCGGATCCGTTCGATGTCGGCGGCGTTCACCCAGTAGTCGTGCACCTGGTTTTTTGCCAGATTGAATTCGATCGTGCGGACCTGGCCCGGACCGGCTTTCCACTTCCCGTTTGCATACAGCGCGTAACAGGCAAGCTGGATGCTGTTGTCCTGATCGTCCCGGCGTCCCGTCTTCCAGTCGAA
>JAZGDH010000132.1:0-2177 GCA_036477555.1 Acidobacteriota bacterium | reverse complement strand
GAGGCGAGACAGTCCCGCTCCTCCTCCCCCAACTCGAGCACCTCGGTCGATCCTACTGAGAGGACACCGACGACCCTGCCAAGCGAGAGCAACGGCACGACGACCAGGACCTGGACGGGCGCGGCGCCGTCCGGCCACTCTCCGGGCGCGCCTTCACCTCCGGGGCGCTCGCACACCTGACACTCGCGCGAGTCGATTGCACGCCTGACGGCGGGGGCATCCCTCAGGAGCGTCTCGAGCACCTCGGTCTCCTGCGGCGTCCCGCACCGGGCCGCCAGGGTGATCGACCCCGTCTTCGGATCGAGAAGATGCACGATGCCGACCTCGGCCCCGAGAAGATCCAAGACGCTTTCGAGCGACGAGACGAGAACCGCCTCCGGATCGCCCTGGGAGGTGACGCTGCGGATCACAGCATGCACCGCGCCGGATTGCAGTGATTTTCTGTTGAGCTCGTGGACGTTCTGCTCGGCCCGCCCCTCCAGGTCGAGGCTGTGGCGCATCAGATCCGACAGCAGGCGGGAGTTCTGGATCATCAGCCCGACCTGGGCGGCGATCGCCTGCGCGAGCTGCTGCTCGTCATCGAGGTAGAACCGTTCCTCGCGCGAGACCAGCTCCAACACTCCGATGACCCGTCCGCGGGCGCGCAGGGGCGCCATCAGGATGCCGTGGAACCCGGCGTTCACCAGGTCCTCGCGGGCCGCAGCATCCGGATCGGCCCGCAGATCGGCCAGCGCCACAATCTCATCGCGCTCCCACACCCGTCCCGCCAGTCCCTCTCCCGCTCGCAAGCCCTCCGCGGCCGCGGGGCCGGACCGCTCCCGCGCATCGAGGCATTGCACGAGCTTGAGCCTCTCGCCACCGTCCGCATCGGTCTCGACGAGATAGATTGCCCCCCCCTCGTGCCCGGTCACCTCGGCGGCACGCCTCAGGATCTGATCGAGCTGGCGCTCGAGCTCGAACGACGGGGCCACGGCCGCCGCCACCGCGCTGAGTGATTCCAGCTCCTGATTGCGCTCGCGCAGCGGGCGCGTCGCCGTTTCGACATCGCGATGGGAGCGCGCCGTGGCGTCGCGCGCTTCGTTCGTTCGCCGGGCCCGCTCGATCTGCACGGCAAGCTGCATCGCCAGGATCTCCGCCAGCAGCAGCCGGTCGGGTGAGAAAGGAACCGGCTCGCGACAGCCGAAAACCAGCTCGCCCAGACGCCCGCCGCCTTTGCCGAGTCCAAGGACGAGGACCGAGCCGAGGCCGCGCGACTGTAAAGCGCCGGACGGCTCCCCTTCGATCTCCACCTCCCCGACGTTCGGCTCGGCCGCCAGCACGACACGGTGGGCAGTCCCATTCCGCACCGACTGCAGCGCAGGGTTGAGGTTCCGGATCAGGATCTCGACCTCATGCTTGGCGAGCTGCGCCCCCTCCCGCCATCCGAAGCGCAGCGTGGCCGCTCCATCATCCGATCGGACGATGGCCAGTCCGCAGTCGGCGCCGAGGATCTCGACCGCGGCGGCCGTACCGATCCGCAGGATCTCGTCGTCCCGTTCTTCCTGGGAGAGTGCGATCTGTAATTCGTGAAGCGATTCCAGATGGACGAGCAGATCGGCGCGATCGCCGGACGCGCGGTCCGGTCCCTGTGCCGCGGACGTGTCTTTTGCCGCGTCAGTGTCGCTGCCGGTCTCCGGGACCGATTCGGTCATGGTGATAGAATCGATCTCCCCTCGGAGGCTTCATGTCCACCGTCGGCTGGCCCCGGTTTGATCTCTACGTGATCACCGATGCGACATTGATCGACGGACGATCCCATCTCGAGATCGCCCGGGCCGCACTGGAGGGGGGCGCCGACGCACTTCAGCTCAGGGACAAGTCCTCCCCGGCCATCAACTTATGTCGCATGGCGGCCGAGATCCAGCCGATGGTCCGCAAATTCGGGGCCGCCTTCGTGGTGAACGACCGGGTCGATGTAGCGCTCGTGGCCGGGGCGGACGGGGCCCACGTCGGGCCGGCCGACCTGCCCGGCCGGGATGCCAGGCGCGTTCTTCCCCGCCCCCTGATCCTCGGAATCTCGGCCGGCAGCCGGGACGAGGCCCGCCGGGCGGAGCGGGAGGGGGCCGATTACATCGGCGTGGGGCCGGTCTTCGCGACCGGAACCAAGCCGGATGCCGGCGAGGCGCTCGGCCTCCGGA
>JAZGDH010000131.1:0-4943 GCA_036477555.1 Acidobacteriota bacterium | reverse complement strand
TCGCTCCTGGTGCGCGCGGGGGTCGGACACCTGCGAATCATCGATCGGGATTTCGTCGAGGAGAGCAATCTTCAGCGTCAGATACTCTTCGACGAGGAGGATGTCCGCTCCCTGCTTCCCAAGGCGGTGGCTGCCGAGCGCAAACTGCGCGCGGTCAACTCGCTGGTTCAGATCGAGGGAATTGTCGAGGACGTGAACCCCGGCTCGATTCGTCGGCTCCTCGACCGATACGATCTGATCCTCGACGCCACCGACAATTTCGATGCGCGGTTCCTCGTCAATGATTACGCAATCCAGACCGGCACACCCTGGATCTACGGCGCCTGCGTCGGCTCGTACGGGCTCACATTCCCGATCCTCCCGGGCGAAGGACCGTGCCTTCGCTGCGTCTTCGAGACCGCTCCGCCCCCCGGCGCGGCGCAATCGTGCGACACGGCCGGCGTACTCGGATCGATCGTCGGGATCATCGCGAGCCTTCAGGTCGGCGAGGCATTGAAGATCCTGACCGGTCACCGCGAACGGGTCACTCGAAGAATGACCGTGCTGGATATCTGGGACGATCGCCACGACCATCCCGCTCTGCCGGAGAGGAATCCCGATTGCCCCTGCTGCGGCCTCGGTCGCTACGAATACCTCGAAGGGGATCTCGGCTCGGACACGACGACCCTGTGCGGCCGCGATTCGGTCCAGATCCGGCGCCGTGACGGAGGGCGCCTCGACCTCGAAGAGATCGCGCAGCGACTCGGCGCGGTGGGAACGCTGGAGCGCAACAGGTTTCTGTTGCGGGCGAAGATCGACTCGCACCAGCTCACGATCTTCGCCGACGGACGGGCGATCATCAGCGGAACGAAGGATCCCGCCGTCGCGAAGTCGATCTACGCACGCTACGTGGGGAGCTAGGAGCCGGTCCGAGTCCTGCCTGGGGCTCGTGCATGAACCTCGCGAGGCGGAGACAAGGAGCGCGGAGGAGACGATGATCTACCTGGACAACGCCGCGACGTCGTACCCGAAGCCGGAGCCGGTCTACCGGGGAATCGAGGAGTTCGTGCGCGCCGCGGGGGCCAATCCGGGACGGGGAGGTCATCGCCGTTCCACCGAGGCGGAGGCGATGATCGAGGAGACCCGTCGACTGCTGGCGCGTCTGCTCGGCTGTACCCGCCCCGAGCGCGTGATCTTCGGGCTCAACGCTACCGACGGACTGAACATGGCGATCAAGGGGATCGTCCGACAGGGTGACCACGTGATTACCACCGATCTCGAGCACAATTCGATCAACCGTCCGCTGAACCGGCTCGAGCAGGACGGCATCATCACCCTCACGCGACTGCCGGCCGGCGAGGACCACCTGATCGATCCGGACGACCTGGCCCGCGCCTTCACGACGCGGACGCGGCTCGTCGCTCTGACACACGCCTCGAATGTCACCGGCACGATTCAGCCCGTGCGCGAGCTGGGTCGCGTGACACGGGAGCGCGACGCGCTGATTCTCGTCGACGCAGCGCAGAGCGCGGGCGTTGTCCCGATCGACGTCGAGGCCGACTGCATCGATCTCCTCGCCTTCACAGGACACAAGGGGCTGCTCGGCCCGACCGGCACCGGCGGCCTGGTCGTCGGCGAGCGTGCCGACGTCTCCTCCTGGCGCGATGGGGGGACCGGCGGCGATTCCACGCACCCCGTGCAGCCGGACGAACTGCCCTACCGCCTGGAAGGCGGAACCCCGAACGTGTTCGGGATCGCCGGCCTGCGCGCCGGGCTGCGGCTCCTCATCGAACGGGGTGTCGAGACGGTGCTGCACCACGAGCAGGAACTCATCAAGACATTCCATGAAACGTTGAAGGATCCCGGCCGCTACAGATGGCACGGCGCCGACCGGCAGATCTCGGAGGGTGGCGGCGATGGCCGCGTCGGCCTCGTGAGCCTGAACGTCGACCGTTTCGCCCCGGCCGAATTCGCCGCCATCCTGGACGAGCAGTTCGACATCGCGGTGCGGTCCGGTCTGCACTGCGCTCCGTACGCCCACCGCCACCTCGGCACTTTCCCGGACGGGACGGTGCGACTGAGCGTGGGAATCCTGACAACGCCGGAGGATATGCGGAACGCCGCCGCCGCCTTCGACGAGATCGCGGCGGCCTGAAGCAAGCGGGCCCCGCCTCCGCAACGGAATGACCGGGCCCCGTGGAAAGCTGAGGTTGCACCATGTCGTTCGTCGAGAGTCTGACCTGCAGGGAGTGCGGGACCGCGTGGCCGGTTTCCCCCCACGCCATCTGCGAGGATTGTTTCGGTCCTCTGGAGATCACCTACGACTACGCGTCGATCTCCGGGCACGTCGACCGCGATGCGATCGCGGCGCGTGGGCGCTCCATGTGGAGGTTCCGCGAGCTTCTGCCGATCGACGGCGACACGATTCTCGGCCTCGAGGTCGGCGGCACCCCCCTGATCCGGGCCGAGCGGCTCGCGCGGGCGCTGGGGGTCGACGAGCTGTACATCAAGAACGATGCGGTGAACTTCCCGACCCTCTCGTTCAAAGACCGCGTCGTTTCGGTCGCCCTGACCAAGGCGCGCGAGTTCGGAATGACGACCGTCGGATGCGCCTCGACTGGAAACCTCGCCAACTCGGTCGCCGCCCAGGGCGTGCGGAACGGGTTCCGCACCTGCATCCTGGTGCCCGAGGATCTCGAGGAAGCGAAGATCCTCGGCACGACGATCTACGACGCGGGTCTCATCGGCGTGCGCGGAGACTACGACCAGGTGAACCGGCTCTGCAGCCAGATCGCCGATCGCTTCGGCTGGGGGATCGTCAACGTCAATCTGAGGCCGTTCTATGGAGAGGGCTCCAAGACCGTCGGCTACGAGATCGCCGAGCAGCTCGGCTGGCGGGCTCCCGCACACCTGGTCTGCTGCATGGCGGGAGGCTCGTTGATCACGAAGATCGGCAAGGCGTTCCGTGAGCTGGCCGACCTCGGATGGATCGACAGGCAGACCACATCCCTCTATGGCGCCCAGGCGGCCGGCTGCAATCCGATCGCCGCGGCGGTGAAGTCCGGAGCGGATGAGATCAAGCCCGTGGTGGCGCGCACCATCGCGCGTTCGCTCGCCATCGGCAACCCGGCCGACGGCTACTATGCCGCGCGGTCGATCCGCGACAGCGGCGGGTGGGCCGAGGATGTCACCGACGCCGAGATCGTCACCGGGATGCGGCTGCTGGCCACGACGGAGGGGATTTTCACCGAGACGGCCGGAGGCGTGACGATCGGCGTGACGAAGAAGCTGCTCGAGCGGGGGCGGCTGCCCCGGCACGAGCCGATCGTTCTCGTCATCACCGGGAACGGGCTCAAGACGACCGAGGCGGTGCGCTCGGCCGGGGGATCGCACCCGGTGATTGATCCGCGGCTCGAGGAGTTCGAATTAATCATTGCCGACACCGCAGCCATTGGCTCAGGTTTCACTCCATCATCCGGGCGCTCCACCCCCGAGCCGCCTTTCATCGGGAGGTCTTCATGTCGATCCACGTAAGGATTCCTTCGATTCTCAGACGACAGACGCGAGGCGAGGAGATGGTGCTCCTCGAGGGCGAGACCATCGGCGAGGTCCTCGAGGGCCTGGAGAATCGCTTCGAAGGGTTGCGCGGCAAGCTGCGCGATCAGGGGGGCGGGATCCGACGCTTCGTGAATGTCTATATCAACGACAGCGACGTTCGTCTGTTGGAGGGGATCACCACGCCGGTCACCGACGGAGACGAAGTGACCATCATCCCCGCAGTGGCGGGAGGCTGATCGGCGCTTGCAAGCGGGCTTCGTGTCGGATAGAAGTGTTCTCCGATGATCCGCTGGCGTGAATTCGCAGCAAGACTTCCGCTCAACCGTCTGCACTGGGTGCGGCGCTCGTTCGACCCGTTCTTCGGCCCGAACCTCGGCGAGCGCGGACGCTGGATCCTGCTCGCCATTCTGGTTGGCACCGTCGCCGGGTTCGGCGCGATCCTGTTCGATCTGATCTTCCACGTTGCGCAACGGCTGCTGATCCAGGGGATCGGAACCTTCATGCCGCCGGGCAGCGGCATCGAGGGCGGCCCGGGGCACCTGCCCGAGATCCCCTGGCTGCTGCCGCTCTCCCTGCTGGTCGGGGGACTGCTGTCGGGCGCGCTCGTCTACGGCCTGGCGCCGGAGGCGGAGGGACATGGCACCGATGCGGTCATCCACTCGTTCCACCACCTGCGCGGCAAGATTCGCCGCCGCGTCCCGGTGGTCAAGGCGATCGCCTCGGCCATCACCATCGGCTCGGGCGGTTCGGCCGGCCGCGAGGGGCCGATCGCGCAGATCGGGGCCGGGTTCGGCTCCTACCTCGCCGATCTCCTCAGGCTGAAGAATACCGACCGGCGCATCCTGATGATGGCCGGCGTGGCCGGCGGCATCGGCAGCATTTTCCGCGCCCCGCTCGGGGCGGCCCTGTTCGCCGCCGAATCGCCTTACAGCAAGACGGACTTCGAGCACGAGGTGCTGCTTCCCAGCCTGATCTCCTCGATCACCGGCTACTCGATCTACTCGACCTACGCCGGCTGGGGCTATCTACCGGATCAGACCGTGTACTGAACTGGCTGACGGCGTCGATGGCGGCCCTCTCGAACCCCCGGCCGGAGGCTTGAGGCGCCGCATCGATTATAATATTGGCGATCCAGCGAGGAGCCTTCGACACCATGCCTGAGAAACCGAACGTCCGCCCGGTCGACGTGCTGGAAGCCCCGGCGCCCAGACTGTCGCTGCGCGATGCCGAGCGGATCGCGAAGGAGCGGTTCGGCCTCACGGCCGCCGCCCGGTCGTTATCGAGCGAGCGCGATCAGAACTTCTGCATGCGCTCGGAAGACGGCGTGGAGAAGCTCCTCAAGATCTTCAATTCAGCTCAGGATCCGGGCATCATCGATTTTCAAATCCGAGCCCTCCAGCACATCG
>JAZGDH010000130.1:0-4153 GCA_036477555.1 Acidobacteriota bacterium | reverse complement strand
TTTCTTGCCTCGGTCAGCGCCCGGATCGTCAACACCGTGCGCGGCGTCAACCGGGTCGTGTACGACATCAGCAGCAAGCCGCCCTCGACGATCGAGTGGGAGTAGCGATGGCGAAGAAGAAGAGCTTTGTCCACCTGCATAATCACTCCCAGTTTTCCCTCCTCGACGGCGCCTCGCGCCTGAAGGAAATGTGCGCGCAGGCGGCGAAATTCGATATGCCGTCGGTCGCCATCACCGACCACGGTAATCTGTTCGGCGCCATCCCGTTCTTCGAGGCCGCCGCTGCGGCAGGCGTCAAGCCGATCCTCGGGTGTGAGACGTATCTAGCCCCCGGCAAGCGCACCGAAAAGAAAGCGCCCGGACCGGGAATGAAGCCGTACTACCACCTGCTCCTGCTCGTGAAGGATCAGCAGGGGTACCGTAATCTCATGAAGCTGTCGACGGCCGGATACCTGGAAGGGTACTACTACAGGCCGCGCATCGATCGTGAGATCCTGGCGGAACATTCCAGCGGGCTGATCGGGACATCGACCTGCCTCAGCGGCGAAATTCCCCGGCTGATCCTCTCCGGGCGCGAGAAGGACGCCGAGCGCGCCGCGTCGGAGTACCGGGAGATTTTCGGCGCCGACGATTTCTTCTTCGAGATTCAGGATCAGGGGATTCCGGAAGAGAAGGTCCTCAACGATGTCCTTGTGCCGATGGCGCGCCGGCTGAAGATCCCCCTCCTGGCGACCAACGACTGCCACTTCCTGCGCCCCGAGGATCATTTCGCTCATGACGTTCTCATCTGTATCCAGACCGGCAAGACGGTCACCGACACCGAGCGGATGCGCTTCACGAAGCAGCACTATTTCAAGCCTCCCAGCGAAATGTGGGATCTCTTTGCGGATCTCCCCGAGGCGGCCGAGAACACGCTCCTCGTCGCCGAACGCTGCAATCTGTTATTCGATCACGGAAAACACCTGCTGCCTCATTTCCAGGTTCCGGAGGGATACACCACCGAAGATTACTTCCGCGAGGTGACCCTTGCGGGGTTCGAGGAACGGATGCGCGGGGCGGGGGGAAGGTGCCGGGTCGATGGAGGCCTGATCCGTCCTGAGGAGTACCGCAGCCGGCTGGAGCAGGAGATCGAGATGATCGTCCGGATGGGGTTCCCGGGCTATTTCCTGATCGTCTGGGACTTCATCAAGTACGCGCGCGATCACGGTATTCCGGTCGGCCCGGGGCGCGGTTCCGCCGCGGGGTCGCTGGTTGCCTACTCGCTGCGGATCACCGACGTCGACCCACTCCAGTACGACCTCCTGTTCGAGCGATTCCTGAATCCCGAGCGCATCACCATGCCGGACATCGACATCGATTTCTGCATTCGCGGTCGGGGCAAGGTGATCGACTATGTGCGCAACAAATACGGCCGCGAGAACGTTGCTCAGATCATCACTTTTGCCACGATGGGGGCGAAGGCGGTCGTCCGTGACGCCGGCCGTGGACTCGACATCCCGTATGGAGAGTGCGATCGGATCGCGAAGCTGATTCCGAGCGAACTGGAGATGACGATCGAAAAGGCGCTGGCATCCGTGCCGGCCCTCCGGCAGCTGTACGAGAAGGAGGACCGGATCCGGCGCCTGCTCGATGTCTCGAAGCGGCTCGAGGGCCTCGCGCGGCATGCCTCGGTTCATGCCGCAGGGGTGGTGATCTCGCCGAAGCCGATCGTCGAGTACTCACCCCTCGCCCGGACGCGCGACGAAGAGATCGTCACCCAGTATGCGATGGATCAGATCGGCGCGATTGGCCTGCTGAAGATGGATTTTCTCGGACTCAAGACGCTGACCCTCATCCACGACTGCGTGGCGCGCCTGCGCGAAGCGGGTGTTACGGGGATCGACATCGACGCACTGCCGCTGGACGATCGAAAGACCTACGAGCGATTCGCGGCCGCGCGGACGGCTGGAGTCTTCCAGTTTGAATCGTCCGGTATGCAGGACATCCTGCGCAAATTGAAGCCCGATCGCTTCGAAGATCTGATCGCACTCAACGCGCTGTTCCGTCCGGGACCGATCGGTTCGGGCATGATCGACGACTATATCGAGCGCCGGCATGGCAGGAAGGAGATCGAATACATCGTGCCGCAGCTCGAGGAGTTCCTCGGAGTCACCTACGGGGTGATCGTCTATCAGGAGCAGGTGATGCAGATCGCCTCCGGCCTCGCCGGGTTCAGTCTTGGCGAGGCCGACCTGTTGCGACGCGCCATGGGGAAGAAAAAAAAGGAGGCGATGGCGGCGCAACGAGATAAGTTCGTCGCCGGATGCAAGGCGCGCAAAATTGCCGAGAGAGAGGCGAAGAAGATCTTCGAGCTGATGCAGTATTTCGCCGGCTACGGATTCAACAAGGCGCACAGCACGGCTTACGCGCTGGTCGCCTACCAGACGGCATGGCTGAAGGCCCATCACCCGCGCCACTTCATGGCCGCCCTCCTGACCGCCGAGCGGGAAAACAGCGACAATCTGACGAAGTACATCGGGGAGGCCCGCGAGATGGGCCTTCCGGTACTCGCCCCCGACATCAACACCTCCGGGTTCGACTTCACCGTGGAGGACGAGGGGATCCGGTTCGGCCTGAGCGCCGTCAAGAATGTGGGGGAGGGCGCGGTCCGCGAGATCCTCAAGGCGCGTGATCGACTCGGACGGATCGGATCGCTGTCGAGGCTGTGCCGGGAGATTGATCCGCGCCTGGCCAATAAGCGGGTGCTCGAATCGCTCGTCAAGGCGGGGGCCTTCGATCGGCTCGGCCCCAACCGCGCCACAATGTGTGCTTCGGTCGACTCCGCGATCGATGCGGCGCAGAAGGCGCACCGCGATCGGGAAAGCGGGCAGGCTGGCCTGTTCAGCATGGGGGACGGGGAGGAGGAGCCGGTGGATCGACTCAGGCCGGTCCCCGAGTGGCCGGAGCGGGAGTTGCTGGCGTATGAGAAGGAAACCCTGGGCTTCTACCTCGCCGGTCATCCACTGAGCGATTACGCCGACCGAATCCAGGGTCTCGTGAGCCACGATACGGCGGGACTGAAGAAGCTGAACCAGACCCGCCCGGTCACCCTCGCCGGCATCGTCGCGTCCCTGAAACGTCGCCGGACCCGCAAGGGCGACATGATGGCCGTCTTCCAGCTGGAGGATCTGGAAGGAAAGGTCGAGGTGCTGATCTTTCCGGAGGCTTACGCCCGCCACCGCAGCCTGATCGAAGAGGATACAGCGCTCCTCCTGACCGGTACCGTTGAGATCGCCGATGAACAGCGGCGTGTCATCGCCGAGACCCTTCTGCCGCTCGACGAAGCGGAAGAAAAGAAGGCCCGCGAGGTCGTGATCGAGTTTGCCGCTCCGGGCCTGGAGACCGACATGATCAAACAGGTGAAGGGATTGCTGGAGAACGCGCCCGGACCCTGTCCCGTCTACGTCGAGGTGATCCGACCCAGGGTGTTCCGTGCGACCCTCAGGGCGGCGGATGGGCTTAAAGTATCTCCTGGACGCGATCTGACCCGGGCCCTGGAAGGTCTTCTGGGTAAGGGGTCGGTAAGATTCCGTTGACAGACAAGTCGGAATTCCCGTAATCTCAACGATTACGGATGCTGAGACGCGCCTGCCGCCATAATCCCGCAGGAGCAAAGCTGGAGGGAGTTTTTCAATGGGCAAGGGGCGCTATCTTTTTACTTCCGAGTCGGTGACCGAAGGTCACCCCGATAAAATCGCGGATCAGGTTTCCGACGCGATTCTGGACGGCGCGCTGTCCAACGATCCCGACTCCAGGGTGGCAATTGAGACCCTGCTGACGACCGGACTTGTGTTCGTCGCGGGCGAGATGACCACGAAATCGAAACTGGACATCCCGAACACCGTCCGCGAGACGATTCGCGACATCGGGTACTCGGACGCCGCCTTCGGGTTCGATTGCAATACCTGCGCCGTGATTACCTCCATCGACCGGCAGTCCCCCGACATCGCCAGGGGGGTCGACACCGGCGGAGCAGGGGACCAGGGGATGATGTTCGGCTACGCCTGCCGGGAGACTGACGAATTGATGCCGCTGTCGGCGCAGCTCTCGCATCGTCTGGTGCAGAAGCTCTCCGAAGTGCGGCGTGCCGGCCAGCTCGAGTACCTGAGGCCCG
>JAZGDH010000013.1:0-2570 GCA_036477555.1 Acidobacteriota bacterium | reverse complement strand
CTGTTCCTCGCCTCATTCATCCGCGACGAGCTGGGGATGGAGATCTCGTTCGTGCGCTGGATGGGGGTCGGCCTGCCGCTGGTGATCGTCTTCGTGCCGATCGTCTGGCTGCTGATGACGCGCGTTCTCTACCCGCTCGGCTCGCGTCCGATCGAAGGGGGCGCCGAGATCACCCGCGAGGCCTACGCACGGCTCGGCCCGATGAAGCCGGGGGAGCTGGCGACACTCGTCGTCTTCACGCTGACCGCGATCGCCTGGCTCACCCGCCCGCTGCTCATAACGATCGAGTTCATGGATGCGCGGCCGCTCGCGGGTCTGACCGATCCGGGGATCGCGATGGGCGCGGCCCTTCTTCTCTTCATCATCCCGGTCGACGTGCGCACGCGCACATTCGTCATGAACTGGGAGACGGCGGTGAAGCTTCCCTGGGGGCTTCTGATCCTGTTCGGTGGCGGGCTGAGCCTGGCGGCGGCGATCAACGCCAACGGCGTCGCCGCGCTGATCGGCAGCCAGGTCGGCGCCGCGCGCGGCGCCCCATCATGGCTGATCGTCCTGCTGGTGACGACGCTGATGATCTACCTGACCGAGATCACGAGCAATACGGCAACCACGGCGACGATGGTGCCATTGCTCGCGGCCCTCGCGCCCGGGCTCGGCCTGCACGCCTACATGCTGATCGTCCCCGCGACGATCGCCGCGAGCTGCGCCTTCATGCTGCCGGTCGCCACGCCCCCCAACGCGATCGTCTTCGGATCGGGCCACGTGACGATCCCGCAGATGTGCCGCGCCGGTCTGTGGCTG
Source organism: Acidobacteriota bacterium (assembly GCA_036477555.1). Lineage (GTDB taxonomy): Bacteria > Acidobacteriota > Polarisedimenticolia > Gp22-AA2 > Gp22-AA2 > JAPUIN01. The sequence goes on along the minus strand of JAZGDH010000013.1, from coordinate 1,769 downwards.
AACATGATCGGGATTGTGCTGATCACCGTGCTGGCCTACGCGGTCGCGCTGCCGCTGCTGGGGGTTGCCGCCGCCCGTTGAGCGGACGCGCCGCGCGGACGCCACCGCTGTCGGCCCGGCTCACGGGGTGATGAGCGCCTCGTAATGGCGCACGCCCGGCTCGCGCTCGAGCAGGTACGCGTCGTCCTCCGGGTAATAGACCGCCGTGCCGGGCTGATCGCCGGCGAAGGCGCGCACCGAGTCCATCGATTCCCACAACGAGACGAGCAGGAAGTCGGCGACGCCGTTTTCACTGCTGCGCAGCACGTAGACGCCGCGGTTTCCCTCGGTGGCGCGGTAGTTCGTCACACCGGTCCGTTTCAGGTAGTCGAGATAGGCATCCCCCTTGTCGGCGGGGGTCCTGCCGTGCCAGATGCGTACGATCATGGGACCTCCTTTTCCGGTTTCAGTCCGGCTGCGGTGCGCCCATGTTTCCCGGGCTCGGCGGCAAGTTGCGGCTCGCGGACCGTGGCTCCCGCGCCGTTGGCGACGGCGCGAGGGCGGGCCAGGATCAGGACGACCGCCGAGATGATCAGGACGCCTCCCGCCACGATGCGGGGGGTCATCGCCTCGCCGCCGAACCCCCAGCCGATCAGGACGGCGACCATCGGATTGACGTAGGCATAGGTCGACGCGCGCGCCGGGGTCGTGACGCGCAGCAGCCAGGTGAATGCCGAGAACCCGATGAGCGAGCCGGCGATGACGAGGTAGAAGAACGACAGCGCCGAGCGGGTCGAGATCGCCGAGGGATCGAACCGGCCGGCCTCTCCCGTCGCCAGTCCCAGCAGCCAGAGAAGCATCCCTCCCGACAGCATGTGCATCGAGGCCGACAGCATCGAGGAGGGGAGCCGTTTCATCATCTTGGAGAGGATCGAGCCGACCGCCCACGCGAAGGCGCCCATCAGCAGGACGACGGCGCCGACCGCATCGGGGCGCGACCCGCCGAGGATCGTCTCCGGGCCGACCAGCAGGCCGACCCCGAGGAATCCGACCGCCAGACCGCCCGCCGTCTTCAAAGTGAGCGCCGCGCCGCCGGGGCGCAGCGAGTCGAGGATCGCCATCCAGAGAGGGAGGGTCGAGACCAGCAGCGCCGCCGTCCCGGTCGGCACGAACTGCTCGGACCAGGTGACCGCACCGTGCCCCCCGAGGAAGAGGAACCCGCCGATGACCAACGCCTTCCCCCAGTCGGCCGGACGCGGCCACTGCCCTGCGCGCCATACCGACCAGATGAAGAGCGGCACGCCGGCGAGCATCAGCCTCGTCCCCGCCATCAGAAACGGCGGGATCGTCTCGATCGCGAAGCGGATGCCGAGATACGTCGACCCCCAGACGAAATAGAGGATGGCGAACGCGATCACCAGCCTGGTTCTGGATACTCCCTCGTCGACCATCACTCCCCCCCGGCGGTGCGCACGATCACTGATGATCTTATCGAATACTGTCCCACCGACCTGTCGATCCGGTTTTCTTCGGGAACTTGGCCAACGCTGTTGCGCTTCTAACCATCATACTGTATATTGTAGGTTAGATCCTACAGCACGGGCTATAACCTGTCAACTGCGTTTAGATGGTTATTTCACGTTAGAGGGCGATTTCATGAGACGGGACATCCCGCGATGACGGGCGGCACGAAGCAGAAGGGGATCGTCAGGGGTGGCGGCACCATGGGGCCGCGGGGGTGGCTGTTCGAGCTGAACGGCGGCCTCCTCTGTTTCGATTTCACCAACACG
>JAZGDH010000129.1:0-6588 GCA_036477555.1 Acidobacteriota bacterium | reverse complement strand
AGGAGGGGTGTACGGTCACCCCGGTGCGGCCCGACCTCGCCGTGTTCGCCCACCAGCCGGCTCTTGGCGCACCCGATGGTCGGGACACCGAGCACGAGACCCAGGTGGGACGCGAGACCGACACCGCGAGGGTGCGCGATCCCCTGCCCGTCACAGATCAGGAGATCCGGCCGGAGCCGCAGCCGGCGGTAGGCACGGATCAGTGTGGGAGCCTCCCGGAAGCTCAGCAGGCCCGGGATGTATGGGAATCGCACCGGGGCGCTGCAGCTGCGCACCTCATGCAGGACGAGATCCGGATACGAATAGACGAGAACGGCGGCGAACAGGCGATCCTTCTTCGTGTCGTACGCCACGTCCGCCCCGGCGACAAATCGGACGCGGCTGGCCGGGCCTCCGGCACGGACCCGTTGCCGCAACCGATTCTGGATTGCGATCGCCGCACGCGCGGTGCGCGGCCAGACCGCCCGGCTGAATCGTGCGGGGCTTGCCCTCTTCCCGATCGTGTCGATGGTCTTCATCGAGTGGTGACCCTCTTCGCGCCTGGGGCGGATAGACGAGCGGCGCATCCGGGCGCTATGGTTGCAGAGTTCCCGGGATCCTGTCCACCGCGGAATCGAGGTTGTCGTTCGAGGCGGTTCATTTGAGGCGGAACCTGTCACCGGAACGGTTCTCCGTTACAATGCCGCCGCGCACGGGCACCGGGCCGCCGGGAGGGATTCATGCAGATCGCGAAAGCTCGATCCGTCCAGAACAGGCTGGTGGCAGGAGAGGCGGTCAGGATACCGTGGACCCGGCACCGTCCGGTCGCGATTCACTTCGCCATTGGAGTTCTTCTGGTTGCCGGCTGCCTGGGTTGCGGAAAATCGGGCGAGGATTATTCGCGCCAGGTCGTCCGCGCGCTGGATCAGGGAAAGGTCATCGGTACGAAAGGCTCGATGGAGACTCTGGCCCGCGCCCTCTCCGCCTACGCCATCGACCGCGGAGGGTATCCACAGGGAGCGACTCTCCAGAGCGCTCTGCAGGCGCTGGTGCCTGCCCACCTCCCCGCCCCGGTCAGTACCGACGCCTGGAATCACCCGCTTGGCTACCGATCGGACGGGCAAAGCTACACGCTGACCGCTCCGGGGCAGGATGGATCCATCGGCACGGACGACGATCTCGAAATGACCGACGGACAGTTCACGAAGCTCCCGAAGCGCGGAGATCCCTGACGGGGCGATGGGCCGCACCGACCTTCGACGCCGGGTCGCCCGGGCGCTCGACCGGCTCGAAAGCAGTTTCGGTCTCCCTCGCCAGCGGCGCATGGCCCCTCCGCTCGACGAGTTAATCCTCACGATTCTCTCCCAGAACACGAACGACCGGAACCGCGATCGTGCCTACGCGTCGTTGCGGCGCCGGTTTCCGACCTGGGAGGGGGTCCTGAGAGCGCGACCGGGGCAGATCGAGGCGGCGATCCGGACCGGAGGACTGTCGCGCACCAAGAGCAGGGTCATCGGCGAGACCCTGCGACGGGTCAAGCGGGAGCGAGGACGCCTCAGCCTCGAATTCCTGCGTCGGCTCCCGACTGAACAGGCGCGAATCTATCTGGCGCGGTTCAAAGGTGTGGGGGAGAAGACCGTCAATTGCGTGCTCCTCTTTTCCTGCGGTAGACCGACCTTCCCCGTCGATACCCACATCCACAGGGTGGCGAGGCGCCTCGGCTGGGTCCCCCCCGGGGCCACCCCCGCCCGGACGCACGAAATCATGGGGCGTCTGGTGCCGGCAGCCCGCTGCCTGAGCGGGCATATCAACCTCATAACGCTGGGGCGCCGCTATTGTCGACCGCGTACGCCCGATTGCCAGCCCTGCCCCGTGCGGATGGGATGCCGGTACGGGCGGAGCGGCAGGGCCCGAAGGGGCCGCGAAACGGGGAATTGAGGGTGCCGGAGGAATGGCCTTTCCAACTTTGATCATTATATTGAGGTTGGGCCGGTGGTGAGCCTCTCCGGCCGGAGTCCAACATGTTTGAAGGGTTTAGAGTTGGCCTGGCGCTCGGTGGCGGGGCTGCCCGGGGCCTGGCGCACATTGGAGTCCTGAAGGTGCTCGAGGAGGAACAGATCCCTGTGGATGTGGTCGTGGGGACCAGCATCGGGGCTCTGGTCGGAGGCGTGTATGCGACGACCCGCAGCGCCGCCGCGACCGAGCAAAGATTCCTCGATTTCATCTTCAGCAAGCAGTTCAAGCGAACGAAATTCGATTTTCTCAAGGAGAGCCGGGAAGCGCATCCGGGTCTTTTCTACAACTTCATCTCGCTCGTCAAGAAGGGGATTTTCTACTCCTTCTCGATGGCCAAGACATCCTGGATTTCTGCCGAGCATTTCGAGCACAACATCAACAACCTTCTCGATGATGTGGACATCGAGGAGTCGGCGCTCCCGTTCACCGCCGTGGCCGCCGACATCATGAACGGCGAGGAGGTGCTCGTTCACAGCGGATCGCTACGCAGGGCGGTCAGCGCCAGCAGCGCCGTTCCGGGGCTTCTGCCACCCGTCAACATCGAGGGCCGACAACTCATCGACGGGGGCTGGGTTCACAAGGTTCCGGTGATTCCTGCCCTGCGGATGGGCGCCGATCTGGTGATCGGGGTGGATGTCTCCAAGGAAATCGAGGATACCGACGGCTTTAAGAACGGGTTGAATATCATGGTCCGGGCGAACGCCATCCGCTCGGAGGCACTCAAGCAGATGCAATGCCGGTTCGCCGACATCGTCGTGGAGCCGGACGTCGATCACATCCACTGGGCCGACTTCTCGGCGATCGTGGAATGCGTCAGGCTGGGTGCCGAGGCGACCCGGAAGAGGCTGGCGGATATCCGGCGCCACCTCAAGCGGGCGCGACTGTCATCCCTGCTGGGGTATTCACGCGCGCGCCGCCTGGCGCGGGCCTACATCGAAACGCCCGGAGCGGACTGAGAGACGTTCCGGAATGCCCGGCGCGTGGAAGCGGCGGCCAAGAGACGCGGAGGATCGGAAGACAATGTCCCGCACCGTCCGTGTTTTCATCGTCGTGTTCGCGGTTTTCGGGGTTCTTATCGCTGCGGCGGCGGTGGCGCTGCCACGCCTGGTGGACGTCAATCAGTACCGGCCGCTGATCATCGAAAAGGTCCGCGAGGTGACCGGCCGGACGGTTGAGTTGGGCGATATCTCGCTGCGGATCTTCCCGCTGCCGGCGTTACAGGTGGAACAGATTGCCGTGTCCGAGGGGCCGCGCTATCCCGGTTCCCACGCCATGAAGACCGATTCGCTCGCCATCCGCATCGGTCTTCTGCCTCTACTGCGCGGCAGGGTAGCGATCCGGTCGGTGGTTCTGGACGAGCCCTCGGTCAATTTGATCCGGGATGCGCAAGGGCGATGGAACTTCGATGACCTGATCGCGCGGGTCGGGGCCGGGGCTGCGACCGGCTCCGGCGAGGGTGGGGGCGAATCGATGACAGTCGATGTCGAGCGCGCCGTCATCCGGTCGGCCCGCATTCACCTCTATGACGATAGCGTGACGCCCGGCGAGCGGGTCCAGGCGACGATCGGTCCGATCGATGTGGTCCTGAAGGGATGGGGGGCCGATCGCGATACCGAGATCGATCTTTCGATGCAGATGGGAGCGAATCGCCTGGAGGTCAGCGCAGTCCTGCTGGATGCCGCATCCAACCCACGGCTCAGCGCGCGAGTCAGCGGGAAGGCGCTGAAAGCCGATGAGCTCGGCACACTTCTGCCATGGCTCGGGATCGCGCGCTCCGAGGGACTGGAACTCGGGGGAGAGATCGATCTGGACGGATCGGCCGAGGTGCCGCTCGATCGGCCGGAGACGCTCCAGTTCCACGGGACCGTGCGCCTGCATGATCTCAGCTTTCGCGATGCATCGATGACCCGGCCTCTTGAAAGCGTATCGGGCGTCCTGGAGGTGGATGGAGACCGCGCCGAGTGGGAGGGGTTCAGCGCTAGGATCGGGGAGTCCTCGCTCCAGGGTCGGATGCAGATTGAAGACTTTCTCAAGCCGCGGATTGGGTTCGATCTCTCTTCCCCCCGGCTCGACCTGAACGAGATCCTGGCGGTGTTCAGCGGCGCACCTCGGGCACCGGGTGGTGCTCTGGAAGCGGACGGCGCGGATACCGGCGCAGGGCTTTTCGAGCAGGTCCGGGCGACCGGAAGACTCGATGTCGGGGTGATACGTTTCCAGACATTCGAGCTGTCAAACGTAAAGGCATCCGGTGGGCTCCAGGGGGGGGCCCTTGCGCTGGACGACCTGCAGGCCGATTTCTATTCGGGACGATTATCCGGGTCGGCGAGTGCCGATCTGGGAAGCGCAACTCCGCGCTACACCGTCGACGTGAAGCTGGAGAAGGTCGATCTCGATCCGGCGCTGACGGCCTACGATGAAGGGCTGGCGGGACTTCTGCGCGGCCGGCTCGAGGGCCGTCTCGAGATCGGAGCGTCCGGATTGACCATGGCGGAGATACTCGAGAGCGCGCATGGAACGGGAAGACTCGATGTCTCTGATGGAGCGGTCGCCTCGTTCAGTGTTCTGAAATTCGTCGCTGCCTTCCTCGAGTCGGCCGGGGGACGCGGCATCGGCCGGGAGGAAACGCCCTTTGAATACCTGCGATCGACGCTGACAATCGGCGGAAACAGGGCGCGCACCGATGATCTGGTGCTGCACTCGGCCGACCTCGACCTGGCCGGCGCAGGTTGGGTGGGGCTGGACGCATCTCTCGATCTCGACGTCAAGGCACGTTTCTCCCGGGACGCGACCGCGGGAATGGTGCAGAAGAACCGGCGTGTCGATGCGTTTGTCGACTCGGACGGTCAGGTTGCCCTGAACTTCAACCTGAGCGGTCCGCTGGCCGATCCGAAATTCCGCCTGGCCACCGGTGCGCAGCTTCAGCAGCTGATGGACAGTGGTAAAGAGAAGATCAAGCAGCGAAATCTCGACCGGCTGCGCAACCTGCTGCAGAAACGGTACGAGGACAAGCAGCAGCAGGAGGGTGAGGCCGATCCTCGTCGCTGACCACCGCTACTGAACCCGCAACACCCGAATCCTCGTGTAGGCCGATTCCACCGCGAGACCATCCTTGCCCTCGAGCCTCACCTTGATCAGGTGGGTTCCGATCCGCCGGAGCACGAATCGCTTCGTGTAGGTGAGTGTGGAACGGCTTTCCTCCTCCGGATGCCGACAGACCGGATCCTCGCGAATGCGAAACGGCTCGTCCTCCGTATGGGCCGCGTCGATGCGCAGCCAGGTCACGGCAGCGTGGCAGAAGTTGGCATCCTCGACCTTGACCCCCGTCAGACGGGCCGTGACGACCACTTCCACCGGCGTGAATCCGACCGCCCTGTCGGCGGCCAGTCGCAACCGCGGCTTCCCGGTCTCTTTTTCAGCGTCCGTCTTCGGTTTCCCGGCCAGGGGCGTGGGGCCGAGCGCGGCGCCGATCGCCACTGCGAGCAGGAGGGAAGAGGTGATTCGGGATGTCCGGAGGTGTCGATTCAGCATCACGAACAGTATAGGCCCGAACCGATGCATCGGCCGTCTCCTGATACCCCCTCTCCTCGGCCGTCATCGCTGTCCTCCGATCAGGACGCGGATAGAGATGGAAGAGGACATCGCAGCCGTATCCGGCAGGCCCGGAAGGACTAAGTCGTTCATTTTCAACAACGGCTTCGCGCGTCACGGCGAAGGATTGCTGGCACGGAAATCGCTATTGATGCTCCTGGGGTCTGTGCCCGAGGGGGCCGGCACCCGGAAAGGCAGGCGGACGACGATGCGCGAAAATCCGATGAAACGGCTTTCAGGCTGGGTCATTCTTATCCTCACGGCTGCTCTGACGACAATCATGCTGCCACGACAGGCGACGGCCGAGGAGGTTGGGGATTCCGAGTATGGCGCCACCTACGCGCGCGTCCGTTACGTCGAGGGCGAGGCGACGCTTCTCCGGTTCATGGACGGGGAGATCATCCAGGCCGAGATCAACGATCCGCTCGAATCGGGGGATCGGGCCACGACCCTTGACGGCAGGCTCGAGATCGGCCTGGCGGACGGGGCCACCTTGTGGCTGGATGAGATGACGAGCGTCGACCTGCGCAGCCTTGCCGATCTGGAAAACCGGTACGAACAGACCAACCTGCTCGCGCTCATCGAAGGGAGCATCCGGATCGATGCAGGCGATCCGGCCGATGGCGACTCACATTTCCAGATCGATACGGAGGGAGGCTCCATTTATCTCCTGTCCGGTGGATCGTTCCGGGTCGATGCGGAGAGAGGGGTGACGACCCTTTCATCATTCCGAGGTGCCGCGGAGTTGTCGGGCGATCTCGGGTCGGTGCTGGTGCGCAGCGGGGAGCGCGCCAGCGTTGAGGCCGGCGATGGGCCGGATGAAGCGCGCGCCTTTAATACGCTCCGCCTCGACGGTTTCGATCGCTTCCACGACGAGAGGGTCGAGGCTTATCTGCGCCGGGGCGGAGATGCGCCGATCGACGAGATCAGGGAGGCCGTTCCTGATTCCGTCCGGCCCTATGTTTTCGAGCTCTCGGTCTACGGTGGCTGGCACCATCACGGCGT